>CAZJMO010000233.1:0-5902 GCA_964547085.1 uncultured Fibrobacteraceae bacterium
CGTGCCGTTGGTGGTCAGCGAGATCTCAGGAGCGTCGTCGAGCCTGGTCAGCGCGGTCACGAAATCCGTGATGCCGTCGCGCACGAGCGGCTCACCGCCGGTGATCTTGATCTTGGTCAGGCCGCAGCGGCGGTGGAGCCAGGCGGCCAGCGCGGTCAGCTCGTCGAACGAGAGCTCGCCGGAACGGACTGGTGCGGTTGCGGCGCCGAGCGGCCGGCAGTAGGCGCAGTGGAGGTTGCAACGGTCGGTCACCGCGATGCGCAGGGTGCGGACGGCGGGCTGGGTTGAGGGTCGGGTCGGCATCGCCGGGGTCCTTCTCGATGGGACGCTTGAGGGTCGGGACCGTTCGTCCGGCCCCGACTGCGCTGCAGAAGCGTAGAGGTTACGATACCAAGCACGGCGCCGTGTACCATTTTCGGTATGCGGCGCTGACCCGGCGGCTGTTCGAACGCGTTTCATGGAATATGGCGGTCGGGGCGGACATTCACCAGTGGATGGCGCTGGTTTCGCCCTTCCTGGCCTGCTACGGTGCTCCCTGATACGGGGGAATCGTTCCAGGGGAGATATCCATGCACAATCGAATCACCGTTGCCGCGGCGTTCCTGGTCGTCGCTGGGGGTTCTGCCGAAGCGCTCGAGCACCTCGAAACACGCTGGGCCGACTGGCCCGTCCGGACCGTTGCAACCGATCCGCCGCGGGTCGACACCCTCGAGCTGAAAACGATCTGGCGCCTGGACTGCGCGGAGGACGCCGAGTTGATGGTGGGCCGCATCAGCGAGGCCGCGCCGGGACTTGAGGGTCGGGTCCTGCTGGCGGACACGCAGCTCGACCACGTGCTCGTGATCGGGCCGGGCGGCTCGGTCGAGCGCACCGTCGGTTGCGTGGGCGAGGGGCCGGGCGAGGTCGCGAACGTCAACGACGTCGTGCAGCTGCCGGACGGTCGGATCGGGATCCTCGAGGGGACGAGAGCGCCGGGGATCCTCTGGGGGCGGCACGACCGTCTCGTGCTGCTCGATCGCGCGGGCGACCCAGCCGGCATGGTCACGCCGGCGGGCGCGGCCGGCGAGGGGCGCTTCCCGCTGATGCGGAACGTCCGCTGCGCTGCGGGAAAGCTCCTGGTCGTGTCCCAGCGCTACGCCGTGTCCGCGCCGTACGTCGACTTGATCGGCGAATTGACGCTGCTGGACGGTCCCGACGCTGCGCCGCTGTGTCTGGGCCGGACGTCCTTGCGATCGGAGCTGGCGGACCATTCGACCGTCCACGAGATCGACGTCTTCGAGGTCTTCGCCATGGGCCGCGCCGATCTCGCGGCCGACGGTCGTGTGGCGTTTGCGCCGTATCGCGACCGGTATCTCGTGGCGGTGCGGGACCCCGACGGCTCCGGCTTCTGCCTCGACAGCGATCGTCCGGCCTGCGCGAATTCGCAGACGGAGCAGGATTACATGAACGGCATCTACGGCGACGGCGCCGCGCTCGACTACGCGCCGCGATTGCGCCGCGTACGCTGGCGCCCCGACGGCCGGCTGTGGGTCGAGCCCGGCGATCGAGCGGCCCGCGGCGACGCCTTCGCCTGCTTCGACGAGTACGACGCGGACGGAACCTATGCGCGGCGCGTGTTGCTGGACATCCCCGGTGACCCGGTGACCGACCTGCTCTTCGTGATGGAGGACGGCCGGATGGTGCTCGCGCGCGGATTCCGGCGGCTGCAGGCGGAGGACGAGGAACCGGAGGAGGACGTGGTGATGGAGGTCGTGTTGCTCGAGGTGGCAGGAGGGTGAGCGGTTATTCCCGAGCGGGAAAATCTGTGACGATTGCGGGTCGTTGCGGGGTGTCTGTTCCCGAACGGGAAATTTTACGCTTGAAGTTCCTCTCGATCGGTGCGATGATCCCGTTCGGGAATATTTTCTCGAAGGAGCGTTCCTGATGCCCGCAATCACGATCTTATCGACGGCCGACATCGGCCGGACCCTGCGTCGCCTCCGTAAGCTCCAGGGACTCACGCAGGCGGAGGCGGCCGGCCTCACCGGCGTGGGAGTCCGCTTCATGAGCGAACTCGAGAACGGGAAGCCGACGGTCCGCCTGGAGACATTGCTCAAGGTGCTCGGCGGCTACGGTGTCCAGGTTCAGTTGACCGGCGCCGGACTCGAGGCGGAGCGATGACGGTTCTGGACGTCTTCTGGGACGATGACCTCGTCGGGAAGCTCAAGCAGCGGACCAGTCACGCGCTGGTGTTCTCCTACGATCCGACGTACCTGTCGCGGCCAAACGCCCGACCGATCTCCGTCGCCCTGCCGCTGCAGGAGGAGCCGTTCGCTCCGCCCGTCTCGACGGCCTGGTTCGCGAACCTCTTGCCCGAGGGCGAGGTCCGTGGTCACGTTGCTCGGCGCCTCGGCGTCTCGGAGCGCAACGACTTCGGTCTGCTCGCGGGACTGGGAGGCGAGTGCGCCGGGGCGATCCGGCTGCTGTCCCCCGGGGGGCATGGCCGACCGCGGGAGACGGCCGTGCGGCGTCCCCTGTCCTGGGCGGAACTGGAGGAGACGGTCGCCCGCTCCCCGCGTCCGTCGCTGCTTGCGCTAATGCTGTCGGACGACGAGATCCGCCTGTCTCTCGCCGGGGCGCAGGACAAGCTCCCGGTGTGCCTGGACGGCGACGCCGTCTCGTTGCCGGTCGGCGGCGCGGCCAGCACGCACCTGCTGAAGGTGGGCGGCGGGGCCTTTCCCGGTCTCGTGCGGAACGAACTGTTCTGCCTGGAACTTGCGCGAAGGGTCGGGTTGCCGGCGCCCGAGGCCCGACTGGCGCCGACGGTGACGCCCATGCTGCTGGTCGAGCGGTACGACCGGACGATCGCGGCCGACGGTACGGTGACCCGTCTGCACCAGGAAGATCTTTGCCAGGCGCTGGGCGTCGATCCGGACGCCAAGTACGAGAGCGAGGGCGGCCCGGGACTCCGCGACGCGTTTGCCCTGGTGACGCGGACGAGCGGCCGGCCCCTGGTCGACCGGCGCAACCTGCTGACGTGGGTGCTGCTGAACCGGCTGATCGGCAACGCCGACGCCCACGGCAAGAACGTGTCGCTGCTGCACGGCGGCCGGCGCTCGAGTGACGCGCCACGGCTGGCGCCGTTCTATGATCTGGTATGCACGGCGGTCTATCCGGAACTCTCGCAGAAGCCGGCCATGAAGGTCGGCGGCGAAGCGCGTTGGGACCGGATCGAAGCCCGGCATTGGCGTCGCTTTGCCGAGGCTGTCGACATCGGGCCGGCGTTCCTGCAGAAGGCCGGGCTGGATTTGTGCCGTGCAGTGGAAGCGGAGGCGCCGGAGGTGGCGCGGTCCGTCGGGAAGGACGAGGTCGTCGATCGGATCCGGTCGTATGTCGAACGTCAGGTCCGCGTCCTGCGGGCCGAACTCGGGAGGATCACGTGAGAAAGCCCCGTGGCGAGAACGCCGTCAGCCCCGTTTGATCGTGTTGATCATCTGGTCCAGCTGCTGCAGGAAGTGCGACCGGTCCTTCTGCTCGAACGGTGGCGGTCCGCCCATCATGACGCCCTGGTCGCGGAGCTGGCTGAGCAGCTGTCGTGTGGCCAGCGATTCGCAGACGTTCTCCGACGTGAACGGCCGACCCTTGTGCCCGAGCACCTTGGCGCCCTTGTCGAGGCAGCGCGCGGCGAGCGGGATGTCGCCGGTGATGACGATGTCGTCCGCCTCGACCATGTCCACGATCCTGTCGTCCGCCTCGTCCAGCCCCTTGTCCACGACCACGAGCGTGATCCAGTCGCCGCTCGGGATGCGCATGTAGCTGTTGGCTACCAGCGTGACCTTCAGGCCGTAGCGCTGGGCGACCTTGTAGGTCTCGTCCTTGACGGGGCAGGCGTCGGCGTCGATGAGGATGTGGAGCATGGGCGGGGACCTTTCGGCGTTCGGGACATGGCCGTTTCCGCGTCGGAATATAGTGGTAAGGCATCCATTGGCCAAAACGAGTTGACGCTTGACTTATATTCGGCTGCTGTTATACGATACATGTCGAAAGTATAATAAAGTGCATCCGAAAGGAAGCTAGGTATAATTCGGTGAAACCGACAGATTTCAGCCCGAACGCACCCGGAACGGTGATTCACAGTCGTCTGGGTTACTGGGCGTTCGTGCCGGATCCCCTCGAACCGGCGCTGGATCTGGATCTCGAACTGGTCAACGCTCTTTCGCGGGCCGATCGGGCGATGAGCGAACTGGCCGGGATCGCCAGGACGCTTCCCAATCCGCATCTCCTCATCCGACCCTTCATGCGCCGTGAAGCCGTGCTGTCCAGCCGGATCGAAGGCACCCGAGCATCTGTTTCCGACCTCTTCTTCTTCGAGGCTGCGAGTGCTGCCGAGCCCGGGGATTCCGATGTTCGAGAAGTCGCCAACTATGTCCGCGCGCTTGAGTTTGGGCTCGCTCGACTGGAGGCATTGCCGCTGAGTCTGCGCCTCATCCGGGAAATGCACGAGCGTCTCATGCGCGGCGTGCGGGGCGAAACCCAGACTCCGGGAGAGTTCAGACGATCCCAGAACTGGATCGGGCCGCCGGGTTGCACCCTGATGGACGCCAGATACGTGCCGCCGCCGGTCGACGAGATGATCGAGGCGCTCGGTCGTTTCGAGACGTATCTCCATGCCGAGTCCGTGTTGCCTCCTCTCGTTCGCATGGCTTTGATCCACTATCATTTCGAGGCCATCCACCCGTTCCTGGACGGCAACGGGAGGATCGGTCGGCTGCTCATCACGTTGCTGATGTGCGCCGACGGATTACTGCCGCAGCCCATGCTATACCTCAGTGCGTACTTCGAGGCGCACCGCGACGCGTACTATCACCATCTCATGGGCGTGAGCCGGCGCGGGGAATGGCTGCCGTGGGTGGACTTTTTCCTGCAGGCGGTCGAGGTCCAGTCGCGCGATGCGATCGAACGCACCGACACGCTGCTGGCGCTCTGGAACGCTTATCGGGCCAGGTTGCAGGAAGCGCGCGCGTCGGCATTGCTCCTGCGGTTGGTCGACGAACTCTTCTCGTTCCCCGCGATCACCACCAGGATCGCCGCGGAGTCGCTCGGCGTGACGCCGCGGTCGGCCCAGCTCAACATCAACAAGCTGGTCGAGGCGGGGATCCTGGTGGAGGCCACGGGGCAGAAGCGTAACAGGATCTATGTTGCGTCCGGGATCGTCGAGGCGATCGAGGATGGTCGGCAAAACTTGACCGTCGAACGGAAGGGATCATCGTGACACTTAGAATCTCGTTCGCGCTCATGCTCCTTCTCGCCCTTCCCTCCCTCGCTGCCGACCCGACCAACCTCCTCACCAACCCCGACTTCGACACCTGGCAGGACGGCGTCCCCGTCGGCTGGACCCTCGACCAGGGCGCCGACGAATCGAGAGTCGGCGCCGGCCCCGTCTCCACCGCCGAACGCATCACCGACGGCCCCGACGGCCGCTCCGCCCTGCGCCTCCGCGGCGCCACCGACACCCGGCGCTGGCTCGCCGCCCAGCACCCGCGCATCGCGGTCGCACCGGGCGATCTGCTCACCCTCGGCGGCTGGTACCGCCTCAACGACGTCGCGCCCGACGGCCACCGCTTCACCAACTGCCAGCTCGGCGTCATCCTCCGCGACGCGGACGACAACGTCCTCGGTTACCACATGGCCTTCCGCGACACCGGCTCCACCGACTGGTCCGAGGCCGAGATCACCATCCAGGCCCCGCCCGGCGCGGTCGATGCCGAGACCATCATCTTCCTCTCCATGACCGGCGCCCTCGACGTCACCGGCGTCCGCCTCGAACGCACCGCCATCCCCGCCGCCGATCCGTCCCTCGACCACGCCGGCCGCTGGCGCGCGGACATCGACCTGCTCGCCCGCGCGATCGCCGGTGCGGTCA
>CAZJMO010000234.1:0-675 GCA_964547085.1 uncultured Fibrobacteraceae bacterium
TGGGTCGAGCACCTGTTCAGCGACGATCCGGACTACAGCTCCGCTGCGTACGCGAGACGCGAAATGCATCCACTGTACGCGGTCGTGCCCGCCGCGAGCGATCCGAACCCCGGCGACCACGGCTACGGACTCGCCTCGCTGATCCAGTTCCTGACCGAGATCGACGACGATTCCGCCGTGCTGTCCTCGTTCGAGGCGATCAAGACGGGCAGCCATGCCCTGGCGGCGCTGGAGGCGAGCACCTCCGAGTCGATCCCCGACGTGTGGGCCGAGTTCCTGGATGAACTGGTGCGCGGCAACATCTACGATGAGGTCACCCTCTCCGACCTGCTGGGCTACGGTGCGTTCGAGCTCATCAACGCGAGCGGGGCCGCGGACACGACCGCCACCCACGGTCTGATGTACCCCGACCTCAGCGGCCAGACCTACTGGATCAACTGGGGTGCGGGCTACACCTTCCCCGCCGACGCGTACCTGCGCCTGTGGATCGACGATCCCGACTATCACATCTCGGTGTTCGGCCTCAGCTTGCCCGCGACGGTGACGAGACTGGGCGGGGCGTACGGTCCGGTGAAGCTGACCGGGCTGCGCCAACGGCAGATCGACTACGGCGGGCTGATGGTGCTCGTGTCGAACCACCGGATGCAGGCGCCCGACTACAACTCGACGACCGCC
>CAZJMO010000234.1:697-3743 GCA_964547085.1 uncultured Fibrobacteraceae bacterium
GGGGCGCTACGACGAGATCCAGATCAACCTCGTTTACGAGGCGACGTGGTACACCGGCTCGACGCCCTACGATACCTACGCCCAAGAGATGAACTTCAACACGAAGTCCGGTTCGTTCGACGGTACGACGTTCACGGCGAACTGGAACTACGACCAATACGGCACGAATTACGCCGGTTCGATGACCGTCACGCTGGATCCGGAGGAATACCACGCGGTGAGCTGGTCGGCTTCCGAGACGCAGACCTTCGAGTCGATAGTCAAGAGCTACGGGGCGAGCGGCGCGGCGCTGGATCCGGGTACGGTGTCGAGTTCGACGCTGGTCACGATGCGCGAGGGCGAGCAGACCTGCAGCTCGATCGGCGAGATCCATTATTTGAACACCGACGGCGGGAACGTCGTGCGCCGGCTGGACGGCTGGACCTGCAACACGTCCAGCGAGGTGCGGATCACGCTGCGCGAAACCGCGCGCAGGTAGGACAAGATACAAGCCGCGAACCCGGCGCCGCTGGTTCAGTGCGCCGGGCCGCGGCTCTCGTCGCCCATCGGGCGGGCGTCGTCGAGGCGTGCTCCGCCCGGTCTAGCGGAAATCCGCCTTCAGGCCGTCGAGAGAGATCTCGTCGCTCGCGGCGGCGGACTTCTCGGCGGGCTTCTGCTGCTGGATCGTGATCGTGATCTCGCGCGAATCGTCGAACTCCAGGGTCATCGTGACCTGGCCGTCGAGCTGCGAGACATTCATGACCAGGCCGGCTTCGACCAGATCCTCGAAGCGGGCGTAGTTCGTCACGTCGATGGTCATGGTGGTCATGTCGCCGATCGTGGAGAAGTCCATCGTGGCGTGGGGCGTGTCGGCCACCAGGGCGTCGATCATCGCGTAGATCTCTTCGTCGACGATGCCCTCGGCGGCGTGGTGGGCGATAACCGGCACGGCGCAGATCGCGGCGGCCAGCGTAATCAACAGGACTATGCGTTTCATTGCGGATCCCTCTTGAATTCGGACGGAGTGGATCCGTCCGCGTCGGCAATCTCCCCTGTACCAATCCGAAGAGGAAACGAGCAACAAGCGTACCGTATTCAGGAACTGTTCTTCGATGGTGGTATCGTTCCACGAGGCAACGAATTGTGTCTGCGGCGGGCTCCGGCGCCGAGGCCTCTGAGAAGCTGGATTCGCAGATTTCCACGACACGCGCTGAGCCGGGACGCAGATTCTTGCGGTGGATCGACGGTCAAAAAAAAGCGGCCACCGATCGGCGACCGCCCTCGACCAAACGACCGCTATGGCTTGAAGAGCGACTGCGCCGCCTCGTACACCGTCTCCGAGAGCGTCGGATGGGGGTGGATCGTGCGCCGCAGATCTTCCGAGACGGCGGCCATCTCCATGGCCAGCACGCCCTCGGCGATCAGCTCGCCGGCGCCCGGTCCGGCCACGGCGATGCCCAGGATGCGGTCGGTCTCCGGATCGGTGAGGATCTTCGTGATGCCGTCGTCGCGACCCAGGGTGAGCGTGCGGCCGTTGCCGCGCCAGGGCAGCTTCGCCGTCTGGACCTTGATTTTCCGGTCGCGCGCCTCGGTCTCGGTCAGGCCGCACCAGGCGATTTCCGGATCCGTGAAAACGACGGCCGGAATCGCGCGCGGATCGTACTGCGCCTTGCGCCCGGCGGCGGCCTCGGCCGCCACGTCCGCCTCACCATAAGCTTTGTGCGCCAGCATCGGCTCGCCCGCGATGTCCCCGATGGCGAAGATGTGCGGCTCGGCCGTGCGCCGCTGGCCGTCCACCTCGACGAAGCCCTTGCCGTCGATCCCGATCTTCGTGTTCTCCAGGCCCAGCTTGTCCGTGTTCGGCCTGCGGCCGATCGAGATCAACGCCTTGGCGAAGCGCTCCTCGCTGACCTCGCCCTTCTTGTTCTCCAGCTTCACGGCAACGCCGTCGGCGTCGGCCTCCATCGCCGCAACCTTGGTGCTCAGCAGGATCTTCTCGAACTTGCCGTCCAGGCGCCTCTTCAGCACCGAGACCAGGTCGCGGTCGCAGCCGGGCAAGAGACCGTTCAGCATCTCGACGACGGCGACCTTGCTGCCCAGGGCGGCGTAGGCCGAGCCGAGCTCCAGGCCTATGTAACCGCCGCCGACGACGAGCAGGGTTTCGGGGACGTCGTTCAGTTCCAAAGCGCCGGTCGAATCCAGGATACGCTCGCCGGTCACTATGCCCGGCAGCATGAAGGGGCGGGAGCCGGTGGCCAGGATGGCCTGCTCGAATTTCATCTCGCCTTGGGCGCCGTCGTGGCCGATCACGTCGAGCGTGTGGCTGTCCTTCAACGTGGCCAGGCCGCGCACGTGCGTCAGCTTCTTCTGCTGCACCTTCATGCCCAGGCCGCCGGTGAGCTTGCCGATGACCTCGTTCTTCCACTCGCGCACGCGGTCCAGGTCGATCTCGGGCGGAGCGAACTTCACGCCGATCTCGGCCGACTCGGCCGCCTCGTTCACCAGTTTGGCCACGTGCAGCAGGGCCTTCGAGGGGATGCAGCCGCGGTACAGGCACACGCCGCCCGGGTTCTCCTCGGGATCGATCAGGGTGACGTCCAGGCCCAGCTCCGCCGCGTGGAACGCTGCGTGGTAACCGCCCGGACCGGCGCCGACGACGACCAGGGAAGCCTGTCCGGGGATGCTGTTCTCGCTCATGTCCTATCCCTTCATCTTTCTGGATCAACTCTACATGGCCAAGTGGATGGGGCGCTCGAGGGCGGCGCAGATCCAGCGCAGGAATCGGGCGCCGTCGGCGCCGTCGATCACGCGGTGGTCGTAGGTCAGGGACAGGGGCATCACCTGTTGCGGCGTGAACGTTTCCCCGTCCCAGACCGGGCGCATCTCGCTGCGCGAGACCCCCAAGATAGCCACCTGCGGCGCATACACAATCGGCGTGAAGGCCGTGCCGCCGATTCCGCCCAGGTTGCTGATCGTAAACGTGCCGCCCTCCATGTCGGCGGGGCTGATACGGCGCTCGCGCGTCTGGGCGGCCAACCCGTTCAGCTCGCCGGCCAGCGTCTGCACG
>CAZJMO010000234.1:3869-5377 GCA_964547085.1 uncultured Fibrobacteraceae bacterium
GGGAAGGTCTTCAGGGCCGCAGCGCAGACCTTCACCAGCAGGGCGGTCATCGTCAGCTTCTGGCCGTCCCGATTCCGCGCGTTGTGCTCCTTGCGGAAAGCCTCCAGTTCGGTGATCACGGCGGTGTCGTACTGCGTGACCATCGGGATCGTGGACCAGGCGTAGCTCATCGCGTCGGCCGTCAGTTCGCGAATGCGCGAGAGCGGCTCGTGCGTGACCGGGCCCCACTTGGTGAAGTCGGGCAGCGGGCGCTGGGCGTGCAGGCCGGGGAATTCGCCCCGCGCGACGGTCGCCGGACCGCCGCCGGTCAGGCGCTGCATCGTTTCGCGCACGAAGGCGCGCACGTCGTTCTCGCTGATGCGCCCGGCCGGGCCCGAGCCCTGCACCTGGTAGATGTCCGTGCCCAGCTCGCGCGCGAGGTGGCGCCCCGACGGGGCGGCCGGGGCCACGTGGTCGCCCTGGCGCAGGGCGGGCAGATCGACCGTTTCGGCCGGTGCGGGCGCAGCCGCCGGAGCGGGGGGCAGGGGTTCGGCGGGAACCGCGACCGGCTGCGGCTCGGGCTCGGCTGCGCTTTCGACGGGAGCGTCGGCAACCGGTTCGGCCGTCGGCTCCTCGGCGGGGGCAACCTCGGCCGCCGTCGATCCTGCCGGATCTCCGGCCATGATCGCCGCGCCCACCTTCACGGTGTCGCCCTCGGCCACGTCGATGCGCGTGATCACGCCGTTGAAGGGGGAGGGGATGGCCACGACGGCCTTGTCCGTCTCCAGTTCCAGCAACGTCTGGTCGGCCTCGACGGTATCGCCCACGGCCACGACCACGGCGATGACGGTTCCTTCGGTCACGCCGTCGGATACTTCGGGTACGAGAATCTCCTGGGCCATGTCTTTCCTTCTCCTGCTCAGTCCTGGTGCGGGTTGAGTTTGTCGGAATCGATCGCCAGATCGGTCAGGGCCTGGACGGCCACCTTCGGCGGCAGGTCGCCGGCGGCGGCCAGACGCTGCAGCGTGGCGGCGACGATGTACCGGTGGTCCACCTCGAAGAAGTCGCGCAACGGGCCGCGATCGTCGCTGCGGCCGAAGCCGTCGGTGCCCAGGCAGTGGATCGGCCGCGGGAACCACTGGGCCACCGTCGCCGGCAGCACCTTCATGTAGTCCGAGGCCGCGACGAACACGCCGTCCTCGTCGGCCAGCAGTCCCGTCACGTAGGGCGTCCGCTGCTCGCCTTCGGGATGCAGCAGATTCCAGCGTTCGACCTCGACCGCGTCGCGGTACAGCTCCTTGTAGCTGGTCACGCTCCACACGTCGGCCGCCACGCCGTACTCCTTTTCGAGCACGGCCTGGGCCTTCAAAGTCTCGTTCAGGATCGCTCCCGAGCCCAGCAGATGGGCGCGGATCTTGGCCTTGGCGCCCTTGAGCGCCGTGGGCCGGAACTTGTACATGCCCTTCAGGATCCCCTCGCGCACGTCCGGCCGGTCGGGCATCGCGGGCATCGCGTAGGGTTCGTTCATG
>CAZJMO010000234.1:5387-5899 GCA_964547085.1 uncultured Fibrobacteraceae bacterium
GCCGCCGACGTGCAGCAGGTACATGCCCTTGAGGATCCCCTGCTCCACGCCCTTCGGCATGGCCGGGTGCGCGTAGTTCTCGTTCATGCAGGTGATGTAATAGAAGATGTTCTCCTGCTCGGCGTACATGCGCCGCAGGCCGTCCTGCACGATCACCGCGAGCTCGTACGCGTAGGCGGGGTCGTACGCGACGCAGTTCGGGATGGTGGTCGCGACGAGCTGGCTGTGGCCGTCCTGGTGCTGCAGGCCCTCGCCCGCCAGCGTGGTGCGGCCGGCCGTGCCACCGACGAGGAAGCCGCGTGCCTGCATGTCGCCCGCGGCCCAGATGAAGTCGCCGACGCGCTGGAAGCCGAACATCGAGTAGTAGATGTAGAACGGCACCATCTGCACGCCGTGGTTCGAGTAGGACGTGCCGGCCGCGATCCAGCTGCACATCGCGCCGCCTTCGTTGATGCCCTCCTCGAGGATCTGGCCCTTCTTGTCCTCGCGGTAGTACAGCAGCTGGTCGGCGT
>CAZJMO010000235.1:0-5889 GCA_964547085.1 uncultured Fibrobacteraceae bacterium
GCCGTCATAGGGAACCGGAAGGACGGCATAGCGCGCCGACGCGAACACACACGCCGGCGCGAGGCCGCAAAAAGCTCCCGGATCGGCGTGGACCGGCCAAGTCACAGATCGTCGTCCTCGTCGACCAATCCGACAAGTTCGTCGTCCCAGTCGTCGTCGGCATCGACGTCTTCGGCATTGACGTCGTCGTCATCATCGAGATCGTCGATGTCTTCGATGTCTTCGTAATCGCCGAAATCATCCAGGCCGCCGCGCGGACGCCGAGGGCGCCGATCGTCGTCGTCGTCGCGGAACGGCCGCCGCACCGGCCGCGTCACTGGACGACCGTCCGCGCCGGAGCACCGAACCGAACGACCTCACGAACATCTGCACTCTCGAGGCCCAGACGGCCCTGGACGTGTGCCCACACGTCGCGGGGCTCGGTCGTGCCACAGGTGAACATGTCGAAGGCCATGAGCCCGAGGTCCGCGTACGTGTGCACCGAGCAGTGGCTCTCATCGAGCATCACGATCGCGGTGCAGCCAGGAGGCGAATCGTCGCCGAACTTGTAGCGGATCTGGGAAATGACCGTGGATCCGGCCAGGGTCGCGGCCTCGGCCAGGGTCTCCATCAAGCGTCGGTCATCGAGGCAGAGCTCCCGCGAAACGCCGGAGCAATCGATCAATAGGTGTTTCCCCTTGTCCAATTCATGATCCCCCCGTCTCTAGAGCAAGAACCGTAACGCCGCCTTACGCTACTGTGCCGGGGGGGCCAGGCTTGGGGACGGCAGGAATGTCCGGCAGATCCTCTGCCGGTCGCGGAATAATCGTTCCAAACGACCGCAATGTCAAGGGGGTTGGACACTTTTTTGCACTTCCGCAAGGCCTTGTCACCATTAGACTTAGAACATATTGTCGAGGCTGTGTTTCGTCGGACGGAAGACATCCGCGCGCACCGCGCGCCGAACGCCGCGAACCGGAGCTTCGCCCCACACGACGCGAGCGACTCCGTCCATACGGAACCGGCCTTGATTCTGAGACCGCGATTGTCAGCATCGGGCCTTCACGCTATCTTGACGTCTCCCTGATTCCGACGCAGAAAGAAGACCTGATGTTGAACGACAATCTCATCGAGAGTTTCACCGCCTGCGTGCGGGAGCACTGGGACGACCCCGCCTACAGCGATTGGGAAGGCGGCACTCTCAAGTACGCCGACGTCGCGCACCGAATCCTCCAACTCCACCACATCTTCCAGGACGCCGGTGTCGAGAAGGGAGACAAGATCGCGTTGATCGGCCGCAACAGCGCGCACTGGGCGGTCACCTACTTCGCGGCCCTGACCTACGGCGCGGTCATCGTCCCCATCCTGCCGGACTTCACCGCCGAGGAGATCCACCACATCGTCAGCCATTCGGACTCGGTGATGCTGTTCGTCACCGACCTCATCTACGACAAGCTCGACGACAGCCGCATGAAGAAGCTCAAGGGGATCTTCCTCCTTGAGGATTTCAGCCTGCGCACGCACACGCTCAAGAACCTGCCGACCATGGTCGAGGCCGCCGCCAACGGATACCGCGAACGCTTCCAGGCGTTGCTGTCCCCGTCGAGCCTCCGTTTCGACCCCGTACCAGGACCCGAGCTCGCCACCATCGTCTACACCAGCGGCACCACGGGCTTCAGCAAGGGCGTCATGCTCAGCCACCACAGCCTGATCGTGAACGCGCGCCAATACATGGACAGCCTCGACCTCACCCGCAACAACCGCGTCGTCAGCTTCCTGCCCCTGGCGCACAGCTTCGGCTGCGCGTTCGACCTGATCGCGCCGTCGGTCGCCGGCGGCCACGTCACCTTCATCGGCAAGATGCCGACGCCCAAGGTGCTGCTGTCGGCATTCGCCAAGGTCAAGCCGGTGGTGGTGTTGTCGGTGCCCTTGATCATCGAGAAGATCTACCGCAACCGCATCAAGCCGCAGCTCGAATCGCCCGCGGTCAAGACGATGCTCAAGCTGCCGGCGATCAACAAGATCATCCATCGGCGCATCAAGCGGAAGATCTCCGCGGTCTTCGGCGGCGAATACCAGGAAGTCGTCATCGGCGGCGCCGCCTTCAACAAGGAAGCCGACGCCTTCTTCCGGACGATCGACTTCGACCTGGCCAACGGCTACGGCATGACCGAGTGCGGCCCGCTGGTCTCGTACTCTGTGGTCACCCAGAAACCGCCTCTCGGCTCGGTCGGCAAAATCATTCCGTTCCTCGAGTGCAAGATCGACATCTCCGACCCCGACAGCGGTATCGGCGAGATCCTGGTCCGCGGCGAGAACGTGATGATGGGCTACTACAAGGATCCCGAAACCACGCGCGAGGCCATCGACGGTGACGGCTGGCTGCACACCGGCGACCTCGGGCGCCTCGACGAGAACGGGTTCCTCTTCCTGACCGGCCGCAGCAAGAACATGATCCTCTCGCCCTCCGGCCAGAACGTGTACCCGGAAGAGATCGAGGCCAAGCTCAACAACATGCCGTACGTCATGGAGACCCTGGTCATGGACAGCAACGGCAAGATCTGCGCGCTGGTCTATCCCGACCTCGACCGCGCCGACCAGGACGGCGTCGACGAGAAGAAGCTCGAGGATCTCATGGAGCAGAACCGGCAGGCGTTGAACAAGCAGATCCCCGGCTATGCCTCGGTCTCGCGCATCAAGCTCATGTTCACCGAGTTCGAGAAGACGCCGACCAAGAAGATCAAGCGCCGGCTCTACAACGTCTTCAGCTGACCGGAGGTCGCTGGACGCCTGCGTCGCGGCGTGTCTTCACCGGCGAGTTCAACGTCGCGCTGCTCCTGTGCGCCGTCTTCGTCGTGAACCTCTTCGTAGCCGGTGATCATCGTCTGGATATGCGCCATCAGCGAATGTCCGGTCGTGATCATGTAGACGTGCACGATCAGGAACGCAATCGTCAGCATCGCGCAGAAATAGTGGAGCGCCGCCACCGGGACGAGCCCCAGCGAACCCAGCCCCGTCTCCGGCCACATGTTGTACGTCAGGTAGAGGATGCCCGTGATCATCTGCACCGGCAGCAGCAGCGTCGCCAGCGCCAGGTAGGCCAGACGCTGCAACGGATTGTGCTTGGCCTCGGGCCGCTTGGGGAACGGGTGCGGCGTGCCGCGGAAGAACCCGAAGATGTAATAGCCGATCATCGTGTTGACCTTGCCCATCACGGGCATGAACTGGCGCCACTGGTTCGTCGTCAGCGCCCAGAACACGAACAGGATGAACAGGCTGGGCCAGGCCAGGCCGGCGGTGTTGTGGACCTTGACGGCGCGGTCGTAGCCGAACAACGCGAAGACGCCGTGCACCTCGAGGCCGGACACCATGAGCGTCATGATCAGCAGCCCCTGCAGCCAGTGCCAGACCCGTTCGAAACGCGAGTAGAGGTACATCCGGTTACGCATGGCGGGCCTCCTTGCCGTTGCGGCCGCGCGAGATCAGTCGATAGCCGCCGTGGCAGAGAACCGCGAGCAAGGCGCCCAGCACCGCCAGACGCGCCAGCCATTCCACCCACATCACAGTGTCGCGACCCGGCAGATAGATGCCCGTGATGCCGGCGAGGCGACCCTCCGGACGGTGGCATTCCTCGCACGACAGCGTCTGCTCGCGCGGCGCCACCATGTGCGTCGTGGGATAGGCGTAGGCGGTCTCGACGAAACCGTGCTCGCCGCTGAACTCCAGGCCCATGTAGTCCATGCCGGCGGCGATGGACTTGTTCCAGTCGAAGTCGCTCCAGTAGGCGCCGGTGCCCTTCTTGCCGAGCAGCTTGGGCACGACCATGCGGTTGGCGCCCACATCGTAGGGCGTCTTGCCGCGGTGCACCTTGAACGGCATGATCCGCGCGTGGCTGTCGCCCGGTCCGCCCTGCGGCTTCTGCAGCCAGACCTCGCCCGAGGGGTCGATCTCGTCGTCGAGCGTGACCGTGGACATGGTCCCGTCGTACCAGTAGTACTCCGGCGTCACATTCTTCTCCCAGCGGAACGACCCCTTCTTGCCGTTGTACGACTGCTTTCCGTCCTCGCCCTTGACCACCTTCGGCTTGCCGTCGTCGCCCTTCTCGCCCGCGGTCGACCAGTCCCACCACATCTTGGTGGGCAGCGCGCGCGCGAACTCGGGGATGTGGCACGCCTGGCAGGCGACCTTGTCGGTGTGGTCGTTGGCCTTCTCGTGGTTCTTGTGCGGGCGGTCGCTGTGGCAGCTCTCGCACATGATCCGCGAGCCGAGGTCGGCCTCCAGGAGACTGGCGCGGCTGGTGTGCGCGGGCTCGTCGTACATGCGTCCGGCGATGCCGTGCTCGTGGGTGGTGTGGCAGCGCTGGCAATCGAAGTCCTGGCCCTCGTGGCTCATATGGACATCCAGCGCGCGGTCGGGTTCGAAGAGCGAACTGTCCAGGTCACCGTGCTTGACGCCGTCGCCGCCGCCGCCGAAGAAGTGGCAGTTGCCGCAATTCTGGCGCGTGGGGCGCGTGACGCTCATGGCCACCTCGGCCCACTCGGGCGGCAGATATTCCTTGCCGTCGAACATCGTCGATTCGGTGACCGGGTTGCCGGCGCCCTTGGGGAACTTCTTGTAGCTGCCCGTCTGCTCGTGGCAGACCAGGCAGTCGACCGCGGTCTCGTCGGAGAAGTCGAAGTCCTTGTCCTTCCAGCCGAAGCCGGCGTGGCAGGACGTGCAGCGCGGCTCGTTGCTGCCGATGTGGATGCAGAAGTTGTTCAGGGTCTTGCCGCCCTTGCCGCGGACGCCTTCCTCGTCGCCCGGAACGATCCAGGTCCAGTGGATGGTCTGCTGCATCTGGTAGGCTGCCTCGGTGTGGCAGCTGAGGCAGGCCTCGGTCACTTCCCGGCCGCTCTGGAAATCCTGGTCGAGGACTTCGAAGTAGTGATGGTCGGCGGTGGTCCAGCGGTCGGCGGCCTTGAGGGCCTGATCCGCCAGCACGCGCCCGGGAGCGCGGTCGTCTTGCCCCGTCGCGGTGATCGCGAGGCATACGAACGTGAGAGCCAGGATGGTCTTGAGTGCGGACATGTCGCCTCCTGGAGAGGTATTTTGTGTTGTCTTTATGGGTTCGCAAGAGTGGGGCCAGATTGCACAATTTTTAACATGCTGCAATACAACGACTTAAGAATTGGTAGACGGATTTCCGTTTGACGGTTGCACAAGTCTGGTTTTACAATTGTATAGACACTTTTACAGTTCGGAGGCTCCATGTCCGCACCATCTCTGCCTCCCGTGCTCGAGGATGTCGTCGACAGTATGCACGACGGCTTGTTCCTCGTGGGAACCGACGGCAACATCCTGATGGTCAACGCATCGCTGCTGCGCCTGACCGGTTTCACCCGCGAAGAGCTGGTCGGCCGGCCGTGCACCGTGCTCGGCTGCGACCGATGCTCGCGCAACCGCCTGCATAGCGGCGACCACTGGTGCCAACTCTTCGCCATGGGCGGCAAGGTCCGCCAGCACTGCCACATCTTCGCCAAGGACGGCACCTGCCTGAAGGTGCTCAAGAGCAGCCAGCTGCTCCGCGACGAGGCCGGCGAGGTCGTCGCCTCGGTGGAGAACGTGACCGACATCGGCAATCTGCTCGCCGCCGAACAGCGGATCGTGCAGCTCGAAGAGCAACTCGACACCGCCGACGGTTTCTGCGGCATGATCGGCCAGTCGCCGTCGATGCGGAGCCTGTTCAACCTGGTGGAAAAAGCGGCCCAGAGCGACGCCGCGGTGATCGTATACGGCGAATCGGGTACCGGCAAGGAACTGGTTGCCCACGCGATCCACCGCCTCGGCCCGCGGCGCGACAAGCCGTTCGTGCAAACTCTAAATCGCCGCTTGTCGAGAACGCTATATCAGGCGCACCAGCAGTTCCGTTGT
>CAZJMO010000236.1:0-814 GCA_964547085.1 uncultured Fibrobacteraceae bacterium
TAGTAGGTTTCGGTCCAGGCGACATGGGCCGCCAGGACCAGGGCGCTCGCCATGCCCTGGGCCAGCAGGGCCAGCAGGATCGCCCGGCCGGGCCGCAGCCTGGATACCAGCCCCGGCGTCGTCGCGGCGGCGATCAGGAGGGGTCGTTGATCCTCTGGGACAACCTGCGACGCACCACCGACAGCGAAGACATGCGGGCGCTCGCCGAGGACATGATCGGGCGCTGCCGAGAGAGTCTGGCCGGATCGCCGCGCGAGGGCGAGATCGGACCGCCCACGCCGACGGTGACGAAGGAGACACGGTGACATTCTTCATCATGGCCTGCAGCGCCTGGCTGGGGATCTGCCTGGGCAGCTTCGCCAACGTCCTGATCTATCGTCTGCCGCGGAACCAGCAGGTCGTCCGCGGACGGTCGCACTGTCCGCACTGCGGTCGGATGATCGCGTGGTACGACAACGTGCCGCTGGTGAGCTGGCTCGTCCTGCGCGGCCGTTGCCGTGGTTGCGGCGGCGGGATCTCGGTGCGTTACCCGGTGGTCGAGGCGGTCGGCGGCGCGCTGGCCGTGGGCTGCGTGTGGTGGGCGGGGCCGACGCTGCAGGCGGTGTCGGCGTTCGTGTTCCTGTACCTGCTGGGCGCGATCGCGGTGATCGACTGGGAGCACATGGTGATCCCGCACTCGCTGACGATCACGGGCATGGTCGCGGGTCTCGGATTCGCTGCGTTCGCAGGGCCGGGACTGGGCGGGTCCATCCTGGGTCTGGTCGCCGGCGGCGGCGCCGTCTACCCGATCGGGCGCCTCGACGATCCCATCGAG
>CAZJMO010000236.1:824-5548 GCA_964547085.1 uncultured Fibrobacteraceae bacterium
CGGCTTTCCGACGATTCAAGCCTGGTCCGGGGCGCCGCCGTCTGGGCGCTGTCGGAGGGCTACCGTCTCGTACGGGGCCAGGCCGGCATGGGCGGCGGCGACGTGATGCTCATGGGCATGGTCGGCGCGTTTCTGGGGCCTTGGGCGGCCGCGGGCGTGCTGGCGGCCGGGGCTCTGCTGGGGACGCTCTACATCCTGGTGCGCACGGGCGGCCGGCTCGATGGAACCGCCAAGCTCCCGTTCGGCACGTTCCTGGCGGTCGCCGCAGCCGTGATCCTGGTGCTCGGGACGCGGATCTGGGCCTGGTACTCCGGATTCTTCGCGTGAACGACGACGGCAGGAATTTCCGAACCATCCCGGCAAGGCGTTCTGCCACGGGGCAATAGTTCTCAAGCACGACTGCGCCCGGCCGATGAGGCTTGTGGCATGCATGTTGCGACGCACTCGACGGCGCGACCCGATTGCACGGATCGAGGATCCAAATCACCAGCTCCGAGGTAGGCCAAGGATGTTCGGTTTCCTCAAAAGCAAGCAGAAGACGCTGACAGGCATGGATATCGGATCCAGCGTGGTCAAGTGTCTGCGGCTCGACCTCAGCCAGGACCGCCCCCTGGTCACGCATTTCGCCATGGTCGATCTGGCGCCCGAGGCCATCGTCGACGGCGAGATCATGGATCGGGAACTGGTGATCCAGGCCCTCCAGGACTGTGCGGAGCAGGCGGGCGTCGGCAAGGAAGCGGTCGCCACGGCGGTGTCCGGCCGCGCGGTGATCGTCAAGAAGATCGTCATGGACAAGATGAACGAGGAGGACGCGCGCGAGGCCATCTTCTGGGAGGCCGAGCAGCACGTTCCCTTCGACATCGACGACATCACGATCGATTTCCAGATTCTCAAGGGCGACATCGGGGCCGGTCAAATGGAGGTCCTGCTCGTCGCAGCCAAGAAGGATATGGTCCAGACCCAGGCCGAACTCATCCGCGACGCGGGTTTCAACCCCGCGGTGATCGAGGTGGCGTCGTTCGCCAACCAGAACGCCTGGGAATTCCTCAAGAAAGGTGCGTCGGCCGCGAACGGCGACGTCGCGCCGGAGGACGCCGAGTCTGAGGTCGTCGACGAGTTCGAAGAGCCCGAGGACGCGGACCCGACACCGGTCGAGGAGGACGAGAACTCCGAGTTCGTCGCGCTGCTCGACGTCGGCGGTGGCGTCACCAACGTCCACATCATCAAGGACGGCGTCCCGTACTTCACGCGCGACCTGCCGATCGGCACGAGCCAGTTCGTGGAGGAATTCCAGAAGCAGCTCGGGCTGACCTGGGAGACCGCCAGCGAGGTGGCGCGCGGGAACACCGAAGGCGTCGACGTGGATCTGGTCGGCGACATCGTGCGCTCGGTCGGCGAGGACATCTTCAAGGGCCTGGAACCGTCGCTGGCGTACCTCAAGAACAGCGGCGAGGCCGACGGCATCGACCGCATCGTCATGAGCGGCGGCGGCGCGCGTCTACCCGGGCTCGCGAGTTTCCTGGCCGAGTGCTACGGCGTTCCCGGCGAGATCGCCGACCCGCTGGCCGGACTCGATTTCGAGAGCGGGGTCTTCGCCGATGAAGATCCGGGACAGCTCAGCCCCATGCTTACCGTATGCGTCGGTCTGGCGCTGCGAAAGGCGGTGAAGTGATGATTCGCATCAACCTTCTGCCGCGCGAGGATGTTCCGGTTCAGCGGACGTTGTCCCTTCCCGATCTGAGCACGTTCGCACCGCTGGTGCTGGTCATCGTGGCGATCGGCGTGATGACCATCCTGGGCCTGTACCAGGGACAGAAGATCGCCAACCTGAACCAGACCATCGCCGAGGAAGAGGCGGAGAGCCGACGTCTGGCTCCGGAAATCGCCAAGATCAAACGCCTGGACGAGCAGCGCGAAAGCCTCAACCAGCGCCTCGAGGTGATCAGCGCCCTGGACCGCGACCGCTACTTCCGCGTGCATCTGCTCGACGAGTTGAACCGCGCGTTGCCGGAGCATCTCTGGGTGTCGCGCTTCGAGGACGCGGGCGGGGACCGTTACACCATCGAGGGCGTGACGTTCTCCAACTTCCTGGTCAGCGACCTGCTGCAGAATCTCGACCGGTCGCCCTACTTCGACGGCGTGGACCTCACCATCGCCGAGAAGGGCGAGATCGAGTCCGTGGACGTGATCAAGTTCAAGATCCAGGCCCAGGCGGTCCGCACGCCCGGGAGCCTGGCTTACGGAGGCTAGCGCATGAACCTCGACATCGACTTCAAGGATCCGCGGTTCCTGCGCTGGGCCGGCGCCATCCTGGTGGTCGTCGTGCTGACGCCGCTGTGGTTCACGCAGACGACGTATCCGTTCACCTATGCGGCGCGGCAACAGAACGTGCAGCAGCTCGAGACCCGACATCACGCCCTGAGCCGGGACCTGGAGAAGGCTCGCCTGCTGGTGCGGAACCTCGAGCGCGTCGAGCGCGAGTACGAGACGCTGCGTGGGCAGTGGCAGGTCGCCAGCACGTTGCTGCCGGAGCAGAACGAGATGCCGATGCTGCTGCGGAAGGTCACCGCGGCCGGCAAGCAATCGGGCATCGACTTCACGCTGTTCCGTCCCGAACCGGCGGTCGCGCGCGAGTTCTATACCGACAATCCCGTGTCCGTGCGGATCCAGGGCGGCTATCACCAGACCGGCGTGTTCCTGAGCCGTCTGGCCAACCTGAACCGGATCGTCAATGTGGAAGAGCTCCGTATGGAGGGCCTCAAACCCGCGCAGGGCGACAACCGAAGCATGCTCACGGTGGAGACCAAGTTGACCCTCACGGCCTACACGTTGACCGGCAGACCTGTCGGTGACGGCGCGGCCGGTGGTTCCGGACAGCTGGCCAGTGCCGGCGCGGACGGCAAGACTGTCGCCGCGGCGTCGAACTAGGAGGAGACGTTACATGTCGCGCACGAGGCTGATGACGACCCTGATCCTGGCGGCGGTTCTGCCGCTCTGCCTGATTCCGGTGTCCGCGGTCCAGGCCGAGGACGGTGGCGGGACCTCGCCCAGCCAGGAGTCGGGCGCACGGCTGCAGGCCGTCCGTTCCAACGAATTCTTCTACCAGTCCTACGGCAAGTCCGACCCGTTCCGGACGCTGGTCGACGGCTCCTACGAGCAGGTCGGCAGCGGAGAACTGGCCGACGTCAACAGCGCCCGGCTCGTCGGCGTCATGTGGGGCGACACCGACCAGTTCGCCCTCGTCGAGGACGGCGCGGGGTTCGGCTACATCCTGCGCGTGGGTGACCGCGTGCTCAACGGGCGGGTGGTCTCCATCCGCAAGAACCGTTTGACCGCCAAGCTCACGCTCTACGGCATCTCCAATACGGTGGTCCTGAAACTCGAGAAACCGGAGGCGAAGTGATGCGCGGACGGATCCGTACCATGACCCTGCTCGCGACGGTCGCGCTGCTGACAGTGTCGCTGCCGGCGGCGGGCCAGGTCGAGGACCAGGGACAATTGGCCCTCATCCCGGTGGAGACCGTCGACAACGGTCCCAAGGTCTCGCTGGACGCCCAGGACGCCGAGATCGGCACGGTCCTGAGGTCGCTCGCGAGCTTCTCGGGCACCAACATCGTGGCGTCGCCGCGCGTGGTCGGCAAGGTCACCGTCAAGCTCGAACAGGTGCCCTGGCGCGAAGCGCTGACGGTGATCCTGCGGGCGCACAGCTTCGACTTCGTCGAGGAGCACGGCATCATCCGCGTCGACACCGCCGAGGATCTCCGCCAGGAGCAGGTCGCCGTGAAGATGGCCGAGAAGCAGATCGAGGATCTCGACAAGCTGACCCTCGGCCTGGCGACTCTCCAGTACGCCAACGCGGAAGAGGTCAAGGGCGCCATCGAGGAGATGCTCACCAACCGCGGCAACATCGACGTCGACGTGCGGACCAACTCGCTGCTGATCAACGACATCGCCGAGCGGGTCGCCCTGATCCAGGACATGGCCGCGCAGCTGGACACGAAGACGCCGCAGGTGGAGATCAACGCCCGTCTGGTCGATCTCGACACCTCCGTCTCGCGCGAACTCGGCGTGAGCTGGTCGCTCAACAACTTCAAGCCGGGCGGCGCGAACATTGCGGGTTCCGCGTCGATCAGCAACGAACTCGTCGATCCGTCGGGCAGCTTCCGCGTCGGCACGGTCCAGAACTACGGCGAACTGGTGGCGCAGCTCGACGCCCTGGAATCCGAGAACAAGGCGCACCTGATCTCCAACCCGGTGATCACGACCACGGACAATCGCGAGGCCAGCATCCTGGTCGGCCAGAAGATCCCGCTGATCGTGGCCGACGAGGCCGGCAACGCGGTGACCCAGCTGACCACGATCGGCATCCTCCTGAAGGTCACCCCGCACATCAACAGCCCCGAGCGCGTCACGCTGGACGTGCACAACGAGGTCAGCGATCTGTCCAGCCAGGCCACGGTGCAGGGCGGCGTGATCATCAACACCTCGGAGTCCGATACGCGCGTCATGGTCCGCAACGGCGAGACCGCGATCATCGCCGGGCTGATCCGCTCGGTCGAGAGCACGCTGACGACCGGCGTGCCCGTGCTCAAGGACATCCCGCTGCTGGGCGCGTTGTTCCGCCACGAGAGCGTGACCGACAACGGTCGCGAGCTGGTGATCTTCGTCACCCCGCGCGTGGTTACGGACGAGTATCTGGGCCGCGACAAGCTCGTGCTGCAGAG
>CAZJMO010000236.1:5558-5801 GCA_964547085.1 uncultured Fibrobacteraceae bacterium
GCAACGTGCAGGTGATCGACGGCGAGATCCTGTACGGGGAGTGACAGTTCGTAGCCGCCGATGATTCCACACGGGGTCGGAGCTTCTTGCTCCGGCCCCGTTCGTCATCTATGATCCGTCCATGTGGATCACGCTCGTGGGATTCAACGCCGCCGGCAAGACGACCCTGGCCCGCCGCTTCGGCCGCGTGTCCGGCTACCGCGTGGTGGATCTGGACGACGCTGTTTGTACAATGGCGGGCGC
>CAZJMO010000237.1:0-5800 GCA_964547085.1 uncultured Fibrobacteraceae bacterium
CCTGCCGGCGGCCGGGGCACCGTCGGCGCCCGCGCTGGCCGTCCTGGCCCTCGTCGCGGCCATCGGTTGGCGCCTCGCGCGCGCGCGCGAAACCACCCCGCAGCGCGGTCCATGGGACGGGCCACTCTGGCGCACCTTCCACCTGGTCGCCCTCGGCGCCGGCACCACCGCCGGCCTGGTCGGCGGCGGTTTCGAGGACGGCAAGGCGCTCCTGCTCTCCCTGGCGCTCTACCCGCTGTACGCCCTGGCGCAGCTGTACTTCGTGCTGGCCGTGCCGTGGCCGCGTCTACGCCGCCTGTCCGGCGGCGACGCGCGCCCCTGCATCGCGATCGTCGCGGCCGTCTTCGCCCTCATCCACTGGCCCAACCCGGCGCTCATGCTGCTGACCGGAGCCGGGATGGCCTGCTGGGCGCGCGAGTACGCCCGCGGCCGCGGACTGATCCCCCTGGCGCTGTCGATGGGATTGCTGGCCACGCTCGCGGCGCAGGGTCTGCCGGATGCGTGGACCGAGCACATGCGCGTCGGCCCGGGCGCAATCCGTCAGCGCGCGGTGCCCCGCCTGGCGGCCGCGGCGCACGATCGCACGGCGGATCTGCCGGCCGGCCGCGTCCGCACCACCGCGCTGCTGGCCGACCTCTACCCCGGCATCGTCGGCCGCACGGCCTCACGCGAGGAACTGGACCGCTGGTGGAATTCGATCGCGGCTTGCCGCCGCGGCGTCCTGGCCTGGCGCTTCCATATCAGCCCGGAGTATCGGCGCCGTCACGGCACGACGCTGCCCGGCGACGTCCACTGGACCGACCTGCCCGCCCCCTGGCCCGCGCGCATCGGCTCGTTCACCAGTGCGTCGGAAGACGGCTGGGAAGGACATCTCCGGCGGCTCTATCGCGAGATCCTGGGTCGCGACGCCGCCCCCGCGGAGATCGCCGGCTGGTCCCCCGCGCTCAGCCCCCGACAGCGGCAACGCCTCGTCGAGGTCCTGCTCGAGCAGCGGCGCAGGCTCGCCGCCGCGCCGTTCGACACCCTCGACTGCGCCGCCATGCGGCTCCACCATTGAGCTAGCCGTCGAAGACGCGGTGGTTGACGAACGTCCAATCGCCGGCGCGAACCTCCACGCCCGGCACCGTGATCGCCCCCAGCGACCGGCCCGAGGCGTCGTACAGCTCGACGGTGAGGTCGTGCGTTCCGACCGGCAACCGCGTGCGCAGGAGTTGCACGTGCTCGGGCAGGGTCAGCCAGCCGCGCGTGTCGGCGGTCTCGGTGGCCGCGCCCAGCACGTTGGCCAGCAACCCCCAGCCCTTGCCCTTCTTGTCCGCCTCGTTCGACGCCAGCCACTTGGCGAGCCCTCGCAGGACGGTCTTGAAGAGGATCATCGGATACTCGGCCTCGAAGGTGATCTGCGCGGTGGCGGCCGGGTTGTGGACCAGCGTGCCGCGGATGCAGGCGCCGTCCTGACCAACCAGGCACGACCGCCGTACCGCCGACCGCGAGTGGCGCAGGGTCGGCATCGCCACGGTCAACCAGTAGGCCACGTCGCGGCCTTTCTCATGCGAGTAGGCGCCGCCGGCCCGGCTGGTCAGCGCCCACGCCCAGTCACCGTTGTCTTCGTAGCTGTCGGACTTGAAGATGGGAAGGTTCAGCCGCGACTCGTCCTTGATAGGCACGTAGCCCACTTCCAGGAACAGCACGACCTCGCCTTCGTCCGCCGCCGCGGCCTTCGGGGCCGCGCCCGCCGACGCCGCGAACACGTCCGGGCACGCCGCGCGCAGCTGCGCCAGCTCCGCGCCGAACCCCAGCCTACGCGACACTCGCTCCAGATCCGACGCCAACGACGGCGGCGGCGCGACGCCCAGCAGTCCCCGCAGATCCTGATAGGCCGTGGCCGCGTTGCGATAGGCGATGAACGCGTCGTTCAGCTCGCCGTCCCAGTCGTAGAGCATGCCGGAGAAATAGAGCATGAAGGGGTCGTTGCGCGTACGCTCGAGATCGCCGGTGTCGCCGCGCTCGATGCCCTTGATGGTCGCATCGACGAAACCCGCGAGCATGAGGCTGGTCTTGCGGGCCTCGACCATGGCGTCGTCGCGTCGTCCCAGCGCCAGGTAGTTCAGGGCGCGGTAGTACGGCACCATGGCCATCTCGTAGGGCCGGGCGCGGTAGCTGATGCTCATGTCGTTGGTGATCAGCGACACCGCACCCTCGCTGACCGAGCGCGCGTAGAGATCATCGGCGGTGCGCTCGGCGGCGGCCAGGGCCTCGGTGCTCTCGGCGAACCGCCCGGCATAGTGCAGAATCAGCCCGCGTTCGAGGAACGCCAGCAGGACATCCTTGGAGCCGGTGCCCTTCTCGACCGTCGCCAGCGCCGCGTCGTAGGCGCCGTCGGTCAGTTGCGGCCGCAGAAAATGCAGCTTGGCGGTGTACGTGGCGCAACCGGCGGCCAGGACCACGAGGATCCCGACCGCGAGCAGCGTGCGGCGGAGCACGACCGGCATGGGCGCCCCCTAGCCGCGGTACTTGCTGTTGCTGATGTACTTCTTGGTCTTGGTCTGGCCCGCCCAGACCTTGATGTTGCTCTCGAGATCCACCAGGTAGGTGTCGGTCTGGTAGAACTTGACCTCGTTGTTGCCCTCGCGGTCGACGATGGTGTTCAGCTCGCCCAGCAGCATGTAGTCGGCACCGTGCTCGCGGCCCCAGCGCGCCATCGACTCCTGCGTGGCGTAGTCCTGCTGCTCGGCCCGCTCGTTGCGGATCTGTTCGCGCTCGTCCGGGCTGGCGACCACCAGGACCCGACCGCTGTTGATGAAGGCGCGCTCGAGGTCCGCGGTCAGCGTCTTCATGGGAATGTGCTCGACCGTCTTGTTGCGGATCACGCCCACGATCACCGCCGGCTTCTTGCCGGAGTCCTCCATGTGGTTCTCGACCCATGCCGCCGCTGTGATCTGTTCGACCAGTTCACCGGCCACGTTCTGGCTGTCGATGTCGTTCCAGTTGCCGCTCAGGTCGATCTGCTCGGCGGTGTCGATCCGGGTGACGGTCTTGCCGCCGCAACCGACGAGAACGAACGCGGCCAGCATCACGCCGACCAGGAACAAGCGCTTCTGCATCTGAGGACCTCCTTGGGGACGGATATGTCATCGGTCGGGGTACACGTCCGCAACCGGCGGGTTCCAGGGTTTGTTCAAACCTGATTGTGGCCATTCGGAGAGATTCGTCAACCGTCATCTGGCAACGCCGGCTTGACCTTGAACACGGTCTCCTTGCGGACCTGGACCGTTCCGGGGTGCGCGCCGCGGGGCTTGGTGACGTAGCGCCCGCGGGTGCCGGTGACGGCGACCATGTTGGCCTCGCGCTTCTTGCAGTGCCAGGCCGCGACCGCGGCGGCCGCCTTGACGGTGTCGCGATCGGGCTCCTCCCCGGTGGGCACCTGCAGGACGACGTGGCTGCCGGGCATGCCCTTGACGTGGAACCACCAGTCGTTGGATCGCGCGATCTTGATGCTCAACAGATCATTGTCGCGATCGGTGCGCCCGGCCAGGACGACCCAGCCGCCGGGCAGCGTGTAACGGTAGAGATCGGCCTGCGGGCCGCGTCGTTCGTTCATCTCGACTCCAAATATCGTGGAACCCGTTCGCGTGCTTGTTGTATATTCGCCGTTCCGCATATCTTATGCGGCCGGCCGGCTCGTGCCAAGAGGCCGGGTATATGCAATTTCCATCAGTTACAAGGAGAGCTTCGCCGATGATCGAAGTGCGCGATGTCACGAAGCGCTTCGGGAGCATGGTCGCTCTGGACCGTGTGTCGTTCTCGGTCGCGAAGGGATCGATCCTCGGATTCCTCGGCCCCAACGGCGCCGGCAAGAGCACGACCATGAAGATCGTCACCACGTTCCTCGCCCCCGACAGCGGTCGGGCGAGCATCGATGGCGTCGATATCCTGGAGCAGCCCCTGGCCGTCCGCGAGCGGATCGGCTACCTGCCGGAGAACGTGCCGCTCTACCACGACATGAACGTGAACGAATACCTGGAATTCGTCGGTCGCGCCCGCGGCCTCGACGGTCCCCGGCTGCGTGAACGCCTGTCCTGGTGCGTCGAGGCTTGCGGCCTCCGCACCGAGTACAAGAAACGCATCCAGGAGTTGTCCAAGGGGTTCAGGCAGCGGACGGGCCTCGCCCAGGCGCTGATCCACGACCCCGACATCCTGATCCTGGACGAACCCACCAGCGGCCTCGATCCTCTGCAGATCATCGGCATCCGCCGGCTCATCGCCAGCCTGGCCGGACACAAGACCGTGATCTTCTCGACGCACATCCTGCAGGAAGTCAGCCCGGTGACCGACCGCGTTGTGATCATCAACGAGGGCCGCGTCGTGGCCGACGGCAACATCTCGGACCTGACCGAGCAGGCCATGGGCGACAACCGCGTCTTCGTGACGGTCCGCCGGATCGCCGGCGAGGTCGAGCCCGTCCTGCGCAACCTGCCGTCGCTCGGCGGCCTGCGCGCGCTCGACGGCGCTCCCGACGGCGCCAGCCGCTTCGAACTGCGCGCCCCCTTCCAGCACGACCTCGTCGGCGCCGTGGCCGCCATGGCCACCGAGCACGACTGGGCGCTGGCCGAGTTGCACGAGTCCCGATTCTCGCTCGAGGACACCTTCATCGCCTTGACCCGCGCAGCGGCGGGGTCGCCGCAGGAGGTGTCGTGATGCGCAACATCGGCGTGATCTTCCGGCGTGAATTCGCCAGCTATTTCAACAGCCCCATCGCCTACATCTTCATCATCGTCTTCCTGCTGCTGACCGGCATGATGTTCATGCTGAACTTCTTCCTGGTCGGCCAGGCGGACATGCGCGGATTCTTCGGTTCGCTCCCGCTGCTGCTGACGTTCTTCATCCCGGCGATCAGCATGCGCCTGTGGGCCGAGGACCAGCGCCAGGGCACGTTCGAGCTGTTGATGACCCTGCCCATGCGGCCGCACGAAGTGATGCTCGGCAAGTACTGGGCCGCCCTCGCGTTCTTCGGCGTGACCCTCGCCGGGTCGCTGCCCATCCCCATCATGCTCAACGCCCTGGGCAATCCCGACAACGGGATCGTCTTGAGCGGCTACCTGGGCGCATTGCTCATGGGCGGCCTCTACCTCAGCGTGGGCATCTTCACCAGCGGCCTGATGCGGGACCAGATTTCCGCCTTCATCCTCGGCGTGATGGCCTGCCTGATCATGTGGCTGCTGGGCCAGACGTTCGTCGCCGCGGTGTTCGACGGCTGGATCGACGGCCTCGGCCGCATGCTCCAGCAGTACCTCGGCATGACCAGCCACTTCGAGCCCATGCTGCGCGGCGTGGTCGCGCTCCGCGACCTCGTCTACTTCATGGCGCTGTCGACCCTGTTCCTGGTTCTCAACGCGCTGTGGTTGGAAGGGAGGAAGTACTGATGAGCGACAAGCGACGCAACTTCCGGCTGACCTTCACCGTGGCCGTGATCCTGCTGGCCGCCGTGGCGGCGTTCCTGGTGTCGGTGCTCGGCAACATCCCGGGCGCCCGCCTCGACCTGACCGCGGATCAGCTCTTCACCATGTCGCCCGCGGCGGCGCGGATCCTCGAGGGGCTGCAGGTGCCGGTGCAGGTGAAGCTCTACATCACGCCGTCCGACAAGATGCCCACCGAGTTCAAGAACCTCGAGCGCGACATCAACGAACAGCTGCGCAACTACGAGCGCGTCTCCGGCGGCCGGCTGCAATACTCGGTCCACAACCCGCAGGACGACGATGAAGAATAAGATCAAAGTCTTTCGGGCCATGCATGATCTCACTCA
>CAZJMO010000238.1:0-940 GCA_964547085.1 uncultured Fibrobacteraceae bacterium
GCACCGAGGACATCACGCTGGTCCTGAAGGGGGATCCGGCCCTTACTGGACAGATTCTCAAGTACGCCAACAGCGCCGCCTCCGGCGTCCGCGAAGAAGTCTCCACCGTGAACGACGCCCTGGTGCGCCTGGGCATGAAGATGGTGCAACAGCTCTGCCTCGGCTTCTCGGTCCTGACCAACAGCCGCACCGGCCACTGCGCCGGATTCGACTATCCCCACTACTGGGCCAGGTCGCTGGCGCGCGCCATCAGCGGCCAGGTGCTCAGTTCGGTGATCCCCTCGGTGAACGCCGAGGAGGGCTTTACCTGCGGATTGCTGATCGGGATCGGCAGCCTGGGCCTGGCCAGCATCTATCCCCGGGAATATTCGGACATCCTGGAGGAATGGGACCGCGGATCCCCGGCCGAGCTGACCGAACTGGAAACCGCTGCGCTGTCGATCAACCGGCATCAGGTCACCTGTGCGCTGTTCGAGGACTGGCGCCTGCCGCCGTACTTCGGCGAGGCCGGCATGCTCCGGGACGACGAGGAATGGCCGCCCCCGCCGCGGGAGTGGCGCGAACTCTCGCTGCAACAGCGGCTGACGCGTCTGCTGCACGTCGCCGACCTGGCCGCCAAGATCTGCCTGGCCGCCGGGCTGGATCAGGACCGGCTCGTGCTTCGCTACCTGGACATCGGGCAAAGCCTGGGCATCCCCGAACAGGAGTGGATGGAGACTTTCGATCTGATCGGCGCCGAATGGGAGCGCATGGGACACGTCCTGGAGGTCCTCACGCGCCACTTGCCGAAAATGAGCGACCTGAAGCAACGAGCCGATCAGTCGGAAGAACTGGGCCACCTGCGCGAAGCGGCGCGCAACACCGATCTTGCCGAAACGAAGGCACATGCGGCCGCGGCACCTCGCGTCGAGACCGAACCCGAGGAGGACGAGACCGGTTT
>CAZJMO010000238.1:950-1479 GCA_964547085.1 uncultured Fibrobacteraceae bacterium
AGCGCTTCCGCGACAAGCTGCGCGAACGGATGCGGGCGGTCGAAGGGCTGCGATGACCACGGCGGTGGAGGACGTGCGCGCGGTGCTGGTCGCCGCGAGCACCGCCGCGTCCACGCGCATCTACGGCTTGGTCGCGCCGGACAATCCGATCGAGCAGAAGACCCTGACGAACATGCTGTCCGACGCCGGCCACCGCCCCAGCCTCGCCCAGGACGGGCAGGAAGCTCTCGGGTTGGCGCTGCAGACGAGCCCGCAGGTGATCCTGGCCGACTGGATGATGCCGCGGATCAGCGGCCTGGAACTGTGCACCACGATGCGCCAGTCCGACCAGACGGCGAACACCTACTTCATCATCATGACCAGCCAGGACGGACGCGATCAGCTGGTGGAAGCCTTCGAGGCAGGCATCGACGAGTATCTCGTCAAACCCCTGAATCAAGAAGTGCTGGCCGCCGGCCTGAAGGCCGCCGCCCGGATCGTCAACCTGCAGAAACAGGGGGCCCGCGACCGGGGCGAGCGGAGACAGAAG
>CAZJMO010000238.1:1489-1924 GCA_964547085.1 uncultured Fibrobacteraceae bacterium
TGAGCAGGCTGAGCCGTGAGCTCGAGCGCCTGGCCCTCGAGGATGGGCTCACCGGCCTGCCCAACCGTCGCGCCGGCCTGGACCGTTTCGACGCCGAGTGGGCCCGCGCGGACCGCAACGGGTCGCCCTTGTTGTGCATGCTGCTGGACATCGACCACTTCAAGAACGTGAACGATACCTACGGCCACGACTGCGGCGACATCGTGCTCCAGGAGACCGCGCGGGTGCTGAAGGAAGCGACGCGTGAATCCGACGCGATCTGTCGCTTCGGCGGTGAGGAGTTCCTCATCATCTGTCCCGACGCGGACCTGAACATGGCCGCCCGCGTGGCCCGTGTCGATTCACCGGTGCTGATCACGGGCGAGAGCGGCACGGGCAAGGAGATGGTGGCCCGCGCGCTGCATCCGGCCAGCGGCCGCGCCGACAAGCCGTTCG
>CAZJMO010000238.1:1934-4075 GCA_964547085.1 uncultured Fibrobacteraceae bacterium
ACCCACCCCGTCCCGCCCGCCGGAGGCAACGCGGGCGCGACCGTCCCGGGGGGAGTCGCCCTGCGCAACGGCGATCAGGAATCGCCGAAGGACCTGATCAAGGAAGCCGACCAGGCCCTCTACGCGGCCAAGGACAATGGACGCAACAAGGTCTGCATCTACTCCGAATGACCCAGGTTCGTCGGCGTCGCGCTATCCCTTGGCCTCGAACCTGCGTTTGATGTCGAGATGATACTCGGAGATCGGCCTCAACCTCTGGTCCACATCCAGCACCTCCAGCGCCTGCTCGTACTCGTCCGGATGGACGTGCAGGATGTAGCGGTAACCACCCCGTCCGTCCGAAACGCCGTTCGCGCTGGTGACGTTGATCTCCGAATCGCACAGATCCTGGTGCAGATCGACCAGGGCTCCCAGTTCGTCATCCCCATGCACGATGAACGCGTGATGCGGGCCGACCAGGCGCAGGCCTTCCTGCCGGGCCAGATCACCGAGCCACACGGAATTGCGGGGATAGATCACGAGCTGGGTGCGATTGCGACCGATGGGAAATGCATTGAAAGCCAAGAGATTGACTTCCTCGGAGGCCAGCAACTTCAGGAATCGGCATCCTTGCCCGGGTTTGTCCTCAACTGTCGTGTAGAAATAATCCACACTGTAGACGCGCGCGCCCATGGCCGCCCTCCTCGGTTTTCGGCCTGCCACCTTCGCCGGGAGCCGTGTGGGGGACGGTCCCAGCCTGGCGAAACTCGTACCGCGTGATCGAGGCCAGCAGCAGCGCAAGACGTCGGACTCCCTTCCGCGCCTGCACCCTTCCGATGTCCGTCTCGTTATCCAAGAAGCCGCCAACGACCACCTAGCAGATACCGAGCACGCCGGAAAAATGTTTCAAGACCCACCTTGCGGGGTCTCTCCCATTCTAGCACAAATCCGTATCGGGTGACAGCGCCGCGAACCACAAACCCTACCGGGTTACTCGTTATTTGATTGGGCTACTGCGCCTTATCGGCTGCGCGCGCCGCATCCCCGAGCCTTTTGCGAGGCCCGCGGCCCTGCCGGCGCCAAGGCCGCCTTCCCGCGCGACGGTACCTGACCCTCCGGCCCGCGCAGCGGCCCAGGATCTCGTTCGGGACCCTCCGTTCGGAGTTTTTGTTCCTCCGCCTGCCCCCCGACTCGCCGCTCCGTCAGTCCAGGCGTCGAATCCGGCCCTCCACGGCGCACGAGATGGGACCCGCCGCCTCGACGGCCTCCAGGATGGCCTGCGTCATGGTCACGCCGACGTCCTGCGGTTCGGGGATCGCCACGCCCAGGTAGACGTCGCCCATCATGGCGACGAAGTCGGGCATCGCGACACGGTAGGAACCCGCGGTGTCGAGGGGACGGCCGCCGACTGCGATCTCCAGCACCTCGGCCGTCTCGCCGTCGGCCCGGGAACGGAACTCGTACTCGACGCCCGAGACCTGCAGGATCCCGTGCCCTCCGCTGACCTGATGGTCGGCGTTGCGCTGCACGACCGTCGCGAGTTGCTCGCCGGTCAGAACGAGGGTCACCAGCGTGTTCGAGAACGGCAGGATCTCGTGGATGTCCAGCGCCGTGATCGGGCCGGCGTTCAGGTTCTTGCGGATCGTGCCGGAGTTCACGAGGCTGACGTCCGCGCCGGCGCGCTCGCGGATGCGATCGGCCAGCCAGTCGCCGATGTTCGTCTCGCCCCGGCCGCGCCGCCAGTCGGTGACCAGCGTGCCGATCTCTCGCTTGAATTCCCGGTCCATGCGCTCGCTGTACTTCCGGACCACGCGCGTCAATCCGGGCTCGGCCTCGGCGCCGTCGGCCCAGAGGGTGACCAGGCGACCGGCGTAGCGGACCACGCGATCCTCCTCGACGGCCAGATCCAGGCGCCCCAGGTTGGCCCAGGCGCTGCCCGCCTGCACGATCAGGATGCCCTCGACGAGTTCGGGCTCCTCGAGGCGCGTGTGGCTGTGCCCGCCGACGATGACGTCCACGCCGACCCCGGCCAGGCGGCGCGCCAGTTCCCGGTCATCCTCCACGCCGTTGTGCGTCAGCAGGATCAGCAGATCGGTCCAGGGATCCAGTTCGGCGACCTGGGCGCGGACGATCTCGGCCTGCTCGGCCATGTGCAGCCCGCC
>CAZJMO010000238.1:4085-5788 GCA_964547085.1 uncultured Fibrobacteraceae bacterium
GCAATCGCGGATCTCCTGTTCTTCCCGACCGGCGGCGGCAAGACAGAGGCCTATCTCGGGCTCGCGGCGTACGCGATGGTCCTCCGGCGCCTGCAGCCCCCCACGGCGGGCCGGGCGAGCGAGCCGGGCGTCGCCGTCCCCGGGCTCGTCACGGTGCAGCCCGCCGCCGCCGAGCACACCGATGTCCAGACCCCCGCGACGCAGGATCACCGGATCGGCACGGAACGCGGGAACGCCGTCCTCGTCCACGATGTCGGCCGCCAGCAGCGGGAATTCGAATTCCTTCAGCAACGGGCCCAGGCCTTCGCGGCCGTTGTCGAATTCATGATTGCCCACCAGACCGACGTCGTAACCCAGGCGATTCATCATCTCGGGCACCGCGGCGCCCACGACGCCGTTCACCTCCAGCGTGCAGACGGGATTGCCGGTCATGAAATCCCCGGCGTCGAGGAATACGTCCGCCGGCGCGGTTTCCCTCTCCTTCGCCAGATGCCAGGCCAGGGGCACCACGCCGCCCACGAGACGCCCGTCGTCCCGCCACGTCGCCGGACGCGGCAGGAAGTTGCTGTGGCTGTCGTTGGTATGGAAGAGCGTCAGGTCGTAGGGACCGGGACCGGGCTGCGGCCCGATCGGCTCTTCGGCGGCGGCGCCCACCGCGAGCGCCGGGGCCAGCAGGACACAGGTCAACAGGATGCCGACTGCCCATCGCGCCCGGATTCCGTGTTTCGCGATCATCCCGATCCTTCTCATGCCATATCCTCCGGGTCGCCGCGCGGGCCCTTTCCCGCAGCGTGTTTCGACATAGTGGCGAGGAAATCACGATCAGGCAAGGCCGAGCCCCGATCGCGTCGAAACACCTGGTTGCGAGGCCGGGAACGGGGCGCCGATTTCTCGCACTCCCGACCGGTTTGGCTGGCGTTCCGGATTCCCGGAGATATCTTTAGCCAGATCGAACCCGGGTGTCCGTCGCGTCGGGCGCCGGGCGTGGAATCGCTCATCAAGGAGAGGGACGATGGCCAAATACAAGATTGGTTGGATGCCGGGTGACGGCGTGGGCGTGGACGTGATGGAAGCCACCCGCGTCGTGCTCGACAAGCTGGGCTTCGACGCCGAATACGTGCACGGCGACATCGGCTGGGAGCTGTGGAAGACCGAAGCCAATCCCCTGCCTGATCGCACCATCGAGATGCTGAACAACGTGGACGCCGCCCTGTTCGGCGCCATCACCAGCCTGCCCAAGGAGGAGGCCGAGGCCGCCCTCGTCCCCGAGCTCCAGGGCACCGGCAAGATCTACCGCAGCCCCATCGTGCGCCTGCGCCAGGAATTCAACCTGCGCACGAACCTGCGGCCCTGCAAGGCCTACACGGGCAACCCGCTGAACTTCAAGGACGGCCTGGACCTGGTCGTCTTCCGGCAGAACACCGAGGGCCTGTACATGGGAGTGGAATACCATCCCCTGCCCCAGGACGTGCGCCAGAAGCTGACCGAGACGCACCCCGCCCAGATGAAGAAGCTGGAAGGCACGGCCAACGAGGACATCGCCATCTCGACGCGGATCTTCACCCGCAAGGGTTGCCAGGACATCGTGCGCGACGCCTTCGAGTACGCCAAGAAGTTCGGCTACAAGAGCGTCACGGTGGTCGAGAAACCCAACGTGGTGCGCGAGACCAGCGGCCTGATGGTGCGCGAGGCCCGCAAGATCG
>CAZJMO010000239.1:0-1239 GCA_964547085.1 uncultured Fibrobacteraceae bacterium
CCGGCCTGGAGATGAGCCAGAACAGCCTGCGTCTGAGCTGGACCCGCGAGGAAGTGGACCAGCGCCTGCAGGGTATCATGAAGGCCATCCATCAGAGCTGTGTCGATGCCGGCGAGGCGTTCGGTTGCAAGGGCAACTACGTCAACGGCGCGAACATCTCCGGCTTCGTGAAGGTCGCCGATGCCATGATGGCGCAGGGCCACTGGTAGGACGAACGGTCGACGACGACCCGTTGGTCAAGATCATGCGGGGCGGTCCTTCGGGGCCGCCCCGCTTTTTTGTTCCGCGGCCGGATTTGACAGAACCACCCCGATGCGGGTACCTTGTGCGCCTACAGTCCAACCATCTGTGGGGGCGATTTGGCTTCGACGTGGTCGGGGGACTGTGGGCTGCATGTCGGGATCCCGCCTCTCCCGTTAAACGGTGGAAAACCAATAAGTGACGAAGCTAACTTCGCACTGGCAGCTTAATTAGCTGCCCGTCCCTTGGACTGGGGGGTCACCGGCCCGGTCCTCTGGGGCGCCATAATCCGCGTGACTAGCCTGCAGCAGGTCTCTGGCGAACGGCGAAATTTAAGTGAGACTGGCCCTTCGGTTGGTATGTCGACTGACCTTCTGACGGGTAAGATTAACAGACGACTAAGCATGTAGACGCTTGCAGAGTACCGGTTACGGACGCGGGTTCGATTCCCGCCGCCTCCACCACCGACGCGATCATCCGTCTCCTCAGAGTTGACCTCTGGGGAGGCGGTTTTTCGCTTCCCCCGGGTCGCAGCGCCGGAACACGATGATCTCCTCGTTCCGGTAGCGGATGGGCTCGCGGTGAACGTCCCGGTACAGGCGACGGAATTCCGCGGTCGCGGCGAGGTCGCGGTCCGGGATGCGCAGGTATCCGGGTCGTCCCTCGTGGTCCTTGCCGTAGACCAGCACCACATAGTCCGGCTTTCGCGACAGCACATACCGCGGATCCGATTTGAAGTGCAGCCGGCCCGGTCGACGGGCGATATGCGCGTCGATCAGCCCGAACATGTCGATGATCGTCCGTTGCGACACGTAGCCCACGGCGCCCACGTCGCTGATTGCTACGGTCGCGTCGGGGGCGGTTTCGGCCCGGAGCCAGCGACCGAGCCGGGCGTACGTCTGGGTCAGGTAGCCGTCGTCGTGCAGGGCGGAGAGCGCCGGGCCGCTGACGGCGACCTCGGTGCGGATCATGTTGGCGGTGGAGACGATCAACAAGAGT
>CAZJMO010000239.1:1249-4539 GCA_964547085.1 uncultured Fibrobacteraceae bacterium
CGAAGCGGCGTCGGCGCAAGCCGGCGGTCCCGGACAGGAGCGCGGCCAGGCCGGCGGCGCCCAGCGCAGCCATGCACGGCAGCACCGGGGCGAAGAAGCGGGCGTGGCTCATCCAGTCGCCGCCGGCCAGGACGACCAGGGCCACCTGGGCGGCGATGACCGCCGTCAACAACCAGAAGAGTCGGCCCAGGGCGCGGCCGGCGAGCAGGCAGAGCGTGAATCCCACCAGGGTCGGTCCCGACATGTCGCGCAGGAATTCCCGGGTGTAGATCAGGCCGTCGACGATCGCGGCGCGGCCGCCGGTCATCTTGAAGAAGAAGGTGTTGGTCACCGGCGCGCCGAACCACGTCCAGCGCCAGGCGTAGTACGCGCCGAAAACCAACGTGAAAGCCAGTATCCGGGGCCAGGATCCGAGCCGCCACAGCAGGATCAGCAGCGCGAACGCCACGCCCTCGGGCCGCAGGAACGCCAGGATCAGCAGCACCGGCACGAGCAGCGGTGTCCGACGATTCTCGGCGCCGCCCAGGCAGATCGCCAGCGACAGCAGTCCCGCGTAGGCCGTCGTCTCCAGGCCGGTCATGGCGTGCCGCGGCAGCACCGGCGCCACGGCCAGGAAAAAGGGAGCCAGCAGCGCCAACTGCGGATGCTGCGGCCACAGGCGTCGCGTCAGCACCCAGCTGCATACCACCGCGCACAGACCGCCCAGCAGCCCCAGTCCCTGCGCCACCGGCAACGGATCGAGCCCCGCCGCCTCCGTCGCCGCCGCCACCAGCACCCAGGCGAAGTTGGAGTACCCTTCCACGCGCTCGCCGGCGTTGAACACCAGTCCGTCGCCGGCGGCCAGATTCGCGCCGTAGCGGAAACTGATGTAGGCGTCGTCTTCCACCCACTGGTGGTAGGGCAGGGCATGACCGATGAACAGCAGGCAGGCGATGCCGAGCAGGATGAGGTGGGCGCGACGGGGGCGAGGTCGGACCGGGGGCGAGGGCATGGCGTCTCCGTGGTTGAGCTCGCCGGATGATAGACCGAGCCGATCGCCGACACCAGCGTCCATGTCGTCGCCTGCGGCGGTGGGCTCGGGATTCCGCGACCTCGCCTCTCGTCTCTGTATTTGTTCATTGCCTACGCGTGACGTTGTATATTGCGGTGAAGATCGAGCCGTCTCCGTATTCCTCATGCCGGGCTGTCCGAGAACCATGGAACACGACCATCTCGCGACCATCCTCGATTCCATCGGTGAAGGCGTCTTCACCGTCGACGCCGACTGGCGCCTGACGTCCTTCAACCGCGCTGCCGAGATCATCACCGGCACCACGCGGGCGTGCGCGCTGGGCCGGCCGTGCAGCGAGATCTTCCGGGCCGACATCTGCGACGGCCGCTGCGCATTGCGCGAGACGCTCCGGACCGGCGAGCCCATTCTCAGCCGCCCCATCTTCATCACCTGTGCCGACGGCGAACGCGTGCCGATCAGCATTTCCACGGCGATCCTGCGCGACAGCGACGGTCAGGTCCTCGGCGGTGTCGAGACGTTCCGCGACCTGCGCCAGATCGAGCGTCTGCGCCGCGAGCTGGAGGGGCGCGCCAAGTTCCAGGACATCATCAGCAAGAATGCGCGCATGCAGGAGTTGTTCGCCGTGCTGCCGCAGATCGCCGCCAGCGCGAGCACCGTCCTGGTGACGGGCGAGAGCGGCACGGGCAAGGAGCTCTTCGCCCGGGCGATCCACGATCTCAGCCCGCGGCACAAGGGACCCTTCGTGGCGGTCAACTGCGCGGCGCTGTCGGACAACCTGCTGGAATCGGAGCTCTTCGGCCACGTCGCCGGGGCGTTCACCGGCGCGGTCCGGAGCCGTCGCGGACGGTTCGAGGCGGCCGACGGCGGCACGCTCTTCCTGGACGAGATCGGCGACGTGACGCCGGCGCTGCAGGTCCGCCTTCTGCGCGTCCTGCAGGAACGGACCTTCGAGCCGCTGGGGTCGGACCGCAGCCGACACGTCGACGTGCGCGTGGTCGCGGCGACCAACCGGGATCTCGAAGCTGCGGTGTCGGCGGGGTCGTTCCGCGAGGATCTCTACTACCGGATCAACGTGGTGCGCCTGGATCTGCCGCCCCTGCGCGAGCGTCGCGACGACATCCCGCTCCTTGTCAGTCACGTGCTCGGCTGTCTGACTGCGCGTCGCGGGCTCGAACCGCCGGCGGTGTCGCCGGAAGCGCTCGCCCGGCTGACGGCGCACCGCTACGGCGGCAACGTGCGCGAGCTGGAGAACGTCCTCGAGTACGCGGTCGTGATGAGCGGTGGCCGGACCATCGATGTCGGGCATCTGCCGCCGTTCCTTCGCCGCCGCAGACATGACGACGACGGCGAACCGGTCAGTCTGATCGATGCCGAACGATGGGTCATCCGGCGGGCGCTGGATCGGCATGGTGGACGTCGGGATCTGGCCGCCGCCGACCTCGGCATCCATCGGACAACATTGTTCCGTCGCATGAGGACGCTGGGGTTGAAGGCCTGAGTTGCATATCCGCATCGTGGCGAAGGACATGTTGCGCATACGCAACGCGTTGGTTTACAGGTATTCCGCATCTACTCTCCTAAGTGCTTGTACAGCAATCACATAAAAACAATGATCTCGGACGATTTTCGGAACGATCTATGCCCTGTCTTGTTAGGATGTTACGAATCTCAAACCACGGGAGATCAAACCCATGCGTATCGCCATCAGCAGTACGGGTCCGGAACTCGAGAGCGCTGTCGATTCCCGTTTCGGTCGCTGCGCCGGCTTCCTGATCTATGACCTCGACAACGATACCCACGAATTCGTGGACAACGGTCAGAACCGCGAGGCGGCCTCCGGCGCCGGCGTGCAGGCCGGGCGAACGGTCGTGGCTCAGAATGTTTCGGCCGTGCTGACCTGGCACTGCGGTCCCAAGGCGAGCCAGGTGCTCGAGCAGGGCGGCGTGACCATTCACAACGGATACGACGGCACGATCCAGGACGCCGTCGCCAAGTTCCGGAGCCAGAGCTGAGACACGTGTGTCCGAATGAAGGAGAGCGACATGCCTAGTGGAGACAGAAGCGGACCGCAGGGGAAAGGTCCCAGGACAGGACGCGGGCTCGGGCGCTGCTCGGGTACCAACCAGCCCGGCTCGGCAACGGGTCAGGGAAATGACGCCGCAACCCGGAATGACACCACGACACCGCAGCGTCCGATGGGCGGCCGCGGTCAGGGCCAGGGCCAGGGCCCCGGTCGGCGCGGTGGTCGCGGCCAAGGCGGCCGCGGGCGGCGCTAGGA
>CAZJMO010000239.1:4549-5765 GCA_964547085.1 uncultured Fibrobacteraceae bacterium
CATCGTGATTGCGAGCGGTAAAGGTGGCACCGGGAAGACCACCATCACGGTTCATCTTGCCTTGACGGCGGCATTGGCCGGCCGCCGGGTGCAGGTTCTGGACTGTGACGTGGAGGAGCCCAATTCCGGTCTCTTCCTGAAAGCTGAATCACTGCGAACCGACGTGGTGACCGTGGCCACGCCCGAGTTGGCGGACCCTGCGGCGTGCACCGGTTGCGGCGCATGTGGCGACATCTGTCGTTTCAACGCCATCGCGCCGGTCGGCCCCGGCGACGTCATGGTCTTCTCCGACCTCTGCCACGGCTGCAGCGCATGCTGGTGGGCGTGTCCCACCGGAGCGTTGCGTGAGAGCAGCCGCCGCATCGGCGCCCTGGAGCGCGGGCTGACGCCGGAGGGGATCGACATCGTGACAGGTCGGCTCGACGTGGGCCAGGTCCAGGCGCCGCCGCTCGTGCATGCGGTGCTCGCGACCGCGGACCCGACGGCGGACCTCACCTTCTGCGACGCGCCTCCGGGCGCCTCGTGCCCCGTCGTGGCGACGCTCGAGGGCGCCGACCGCGCGCTGCTGGTCTGCGAACCCACGCGGCCCAGTCTGCACGACATGCGGCAGGTCGCGGCGGTGTGCCGCGCGCGCGGCGTGCCCGCGGCCGTGGTCGTCAACCGGGCGCTGCCCGACACGGTGTCGCTGGTCGAAGACGTCTGCCGACAGGAGGGGCTCGAGATCCTGGCGGTCATCCCGCATGACCGGGCCGTCGCGGCGTCCTGCGCACGCGGTGGTCTGATCTGGGACGCGCGTCCGAGTCTGCGGGAGCTGTTCACGGTTTTGTTGAACGACGTTCAGGCTAGCTGGCGGGAGGCATCATGAAGGAAATCGTGATCTGCAGCGGCAAGGGCGGCACCGGCAAGACCAGCCTTGCGGCGGCGTTCGCCAGACTGAGGCCCGACGCGGCCCTGGCCGACTGCGACGTGGATGCGGCCAACCTGAGCCTGATGCTCCAGACGGAGACGGAATCGACCGAGCCGTTCGTGTCCGGTGTCTTGGCGCGGGTCGAGCCGGATCTCTGCCGGGCTTGCGGCCTGTGCGCCGAGCTCTGCCGTTTTGATGCGATCCACATGACGGGTCCGGGATCGACGGCCGCCGTCGACGCTCTCTCGTGCGAGGGCTGTGGTTTGTGTGGGGCAGCCTGTCCACATGACGCGATCACCCTCGATCCGA
>CAZJMO010000240.1:0-5738 GCA_964547085.1 uncultured Fibrobacteraceae bacterium
GGCGACCCCGGCGAGATCCAGGTCGGCTACCTGGCCACCGACACGCAGGGGCGCATCGGGTCCTACGCGGTGCAACCGGGTTTCCAGTGCGCGATCCGGGACGCGAAGCGGGACGTGGTCCTGGACGTGGACAGCCGCTTCGGCTCAGGCGGGAACTAGACCGACGCGCGCGCGACGCGGCCCAGCATGCGGCCGGCCGCCCAGAACCGGTCGGCACAGAGCACGAATCGCCGCCACGGCCGCACCGGCCGATCGAAACCGAGCCCGACCTCGAGCATCTCCGCCTCCCCCGGCAGGATGAAGCGTCGGATCTCTTGGCGCCGATCACGCGGCGGAATGCACAGCCAGTGCAGCAGCCGGGGATACTCCTCCGGCACCGTGCCCACCGGTCCGAGACATCCCTGCGCCACCCCCAGTTTATCGAGCACCGACACCACGTTCGACGTCGGCCGGCACCGCTGCTCGATCACCGCGGGAATCGGGATCCCCAGCAACTGATCGCGCACGTGGTACTGGAGCCACAGGGCGGTCGCGAAGTTGCCTGCCCGCGCCCGATCGCAGAGCCGCTCGTGATCCACGGGCGGGAGCACCGCGTCCAGCCGCTGCAGGTCCAGGATCCGTCGCAGATCCCGGAACCCGCCGGCGATACTCTGCAGCACGCCGTGCAGGATCTGGTCGAGCGCGCCCGGCGCCAGAAAAAAAGAATCCCCCAGCCCGACCCCGAAGCCGTCCGCGCGAAACCCGTCGAGGTCGTAACGGAAGACCAACCCGGGCCTGGTCACCGCCCAGTGGACCTCCAGGCAGATCCCCCAGGTGTTGGTCATGATGCGGTGGAAGTGGTAGGCCTCGTAGTAGCTCGCCGGCAGCTGCGTCTCGTGGAAGTCGTAGCCCAGTTCCTGCAGCGCCGCGTACGTCCGCTCCAGCTGCTCCGGCTCCACCATCAGATCCAGGTCCACGAACCAGCGGTCCTCCGGACGATCGTACACCGTCAACGCGAGCGACGCGCCCTTCAGGACCACCGGCCGACAGCCGGCATCGGCCAGCGACGGCAGGATCCGTTCGAGCTCGAGCAGCATCATGGTGGTGCGGTAACGCGACGACTGCAGCGCGGCGGCCACCCTGCGGCATCCTTTTTCCGTCAGCATCGCGGAGTCCAGGTACGGCATCAGGGTCTGCATCGCCGGCTGGCTCTCGAGCAGTCGCGTCAGACGCGCCGCATCCAGGGGCCCCTGCGACGGCACGGTGCCGTCCACACGCTCGGCCCAGGCCCTCGCGAGGTCACAGATATACGTCTGTTCGGCATCCAGCATCATCACCCGAGATCTCCCTTGTCAATGATGTCATTATGCGTGAACCTTCAAGCGCTGGCCACCGACAACATGGATGTGTCTGAAAGTTATCGTGCCTTTAGCGATAACGATTTAGCCCACAATCTTACAGACGCGATTTCGCCGTCACGACGGAGAGACGACTTGGCCGAAGGTTTCACCAACGTCGATCAGGCCCTCGACCAGTGGCGCCTGATGACCGGCGACCTCGCCCCCGACGAGACCGTCATGCTCACCGTCCGCAGCGGCAGCATGAATCCCCTGATGCCGGTCGGCTCGCGGATCCGGGTCCGACCCATCGACGGGGCGCGGTGTCGAATCGGCGATGTTGTCGTTTTTCGCGAGCGCAACCGCCTGGTGGCGCACCGTTTGCTGTTCGGTCGGGGCCGCCGCCCGGGCGGCTGGTTCCTGCAACGCGGCGACGGCGTGTCGCCGACGGGATGGCTTCGGGCCGGACGGCTCCTGGGCCTGGTGACGGCCGAGATCGGCCCCGACGACAAGCGGCGGCCTCTCGATACTTCCGACGCACGGATCGACGCGACGCGGCAGGCGCGTCGCAGCCTGAACAGGGTCGTCATCGAAGCGATCAAATCTCCGGCGCGAAAGGTGAAACGATGGCTTCTTCGAGGGAATACCGACTCCGAGTAGGGCGCGTGGTCCTGGGCTTGATCTGCCCGGACGAGGACTTCGCCGCCTCCATGGCGGTCTACTTCGCCGGCGAGAGCGACCCCGCCGAGCCGCACGTCCGTCTGGACCTGAGCCTCGTCACGCACGACGAGGACCCGCCGGTCCCCAATTCGCTGATCATCACCAAGGTACTCAAGCAGGACGGATTCGACATCGCCGACGGCCTGATCCACGGCCGTTTCGACCCCGCCACCGGGGTCGGCGAATTGCACGTCAAGACCATCCTGACCAACGGCCTGATGACCCGCGTGTTCGAACAGATCCTGTACCAGGCCTGGCATTCGGCGCGACGGCGGGCCGGATACGATGCCTGTCTGGTGCACAGCGCGGGCGTCATCGTCGATGGTCGCGGCTACCTTTTCGTCGGCGCCTCGGAGGCCGGCAAGACGACCGTCGCAAGGCTCAGCCAGGACCGGATCGTGGTCAACGACGAGATGAACGTGATCGAATTCGGACCGGAAGGACCGCGGCTCGTCGGCACGCCGTTCAACGGCCATTTCCGCGACAAGCAGCCGGGCGAGGCGCCGCTGGCGGCGATCCTGTTGCTGGCCCACGGACCCGAACACACGCTCGAGACCGTAGGCTCCGGCGAGGCAGCCAGCACGATCGCGGGCCAGGTCGCGCCGCCGGTCGGGCTCGAGGACATCGCCGGCACGCAGACCCGGTTGGACATGCTGGACGTGGGCGCCCGCCTGGTGCGAAGCGCTCCGGTCCGACGCCTGAATTTCCGCCCTGACGCCGGCTTCTGGCCGCTGCTCACGGAATCCTTCCCCCCGCGACCGAGAGGTTGATCACCATGGAATTGCACGGCATCCCCACTCCCAACCAGAACTTCTGCAAGCGCCAGATCGACGGCGAGACCGTCCTGCTGGCGGAGTCGGGCAATCAGTACATCAGCCTCAACATCGTCGGCAGCTTCATCTGGGAGCAGATCGACGGCAACCACTCGCTGGCCGACATCCTGGACATCCTCTGCGAGGAGTTCGAGGTCGAGCGCGAGCGCGCACTGGCGGACCTCGACGCGTTCATCAAGCAGCTCGAGACCGAAGGCCTCGTGACGTTCGGCGCAAGCGAATCGTGAGCGACGTCCGGCGCGACATCTACCGCCGCTACTGGCAGCAGAACCGATTGCAGGCGCTGGTGCTGGAACTGACGCACCGCTGCCCCTGCCGGTGTCGGCATTGTTATATCGTGCGGAATCCCCAGGACGACGGCCTGGACACCGACGCGGTCCGCGCCATCCTCGACCAGGCCTGCGACGAGGGCGTCTTCCAGATCCTGCTGACCGGCGGCGAAGTGCTGCTGCGCCCCGATCTCGACGCGATCCTGGCGCACGCGCGGTCGCACAAGTTCTTCGTGACCGTCCTGACCAGCGGCCTGACGCTCGACGTCGCCGCCGCCGACATGCTCGCCCGCCACAAGATCTACAACGTGGAGATGTCGCTGCTGGGCGCCACGGCCGAGGTCAACGACGACATGATGCAGGTGCCCGGCGCGCTCGAACGGATCCGGCGCGCGGCGAAACTGCTGCGCGCCCGCGGCCTGCGCGTGGTCCTGAAGGCCACGATCCTGCGCACCAACCGCCACCAGATCGACGCCATGAAAACGCTGGCGCAGGAACTGGATTGCAGCTTCAACACATCGACCATGGTGTCGCCGTGCCGGGACCGTTCCACCGATCCGCTCGACCTGGCCCTCACCGAGGACGAGCTGGCCGACCTCGACCCCGCGCTGATTTCCGGCGCCGCCGTGCCCGGCGAGACCGCGGGCGGCGGCGTGCTCGTCTGCAGCGCCGGCCGCACCGGCGCCGGCGTTTCACCGCAGGGCGACGTCTACCCGTGCATCATGTGGCCGCGTCCGGTCGGCAACCTCCGCGAGCGCAGCCTGCACGACATCTGGCACGCGCATCCCGACCCGTTCCTCGAGAGCCTGCGCGCCCTGGAGGATGCCGACATCCGCGCGTGCGTCGACTGCGATCTGCGGCCGCACTGCACGCGTTGCCCCGGGATCGCATGGCAGGAAACGGGCGAATTGGCCGGTCCGGCACCGTCGCTGTGCAGTGGTGCGCGAGGTCGGGCCAGGGCCGTGCAACGGTTCACGGCGCCCCGGACGGCATGACGAAGCGGCGACCGTCGATGGCCGCCGCTTCGTCAATTCGCTGGATCGATCGGGGCTCCGCTACTTCCCGCCACCGCAGCACAACCCGAACAGCGGGAACAACAGGCCGATCGGGCTGAAGCTGCCGCTACCGGTGTTGTCGTCGCCGCCCTCGGTGCCGTAGTCGCCGAAAGCCCCGACTTCGAGAGTCTCGCAGCGCATCACGGGGCTGCTGTATTCCTTGCGCATGGTGCCTGTCTCCTCTGGAAAAGTCATATCCCGCCCTGGCGATATCGCCGACATTTGATGCAATATTATCTCACATTGTCGTTCGATGATAAACTTATATTACATCAAAATTATCCCCATATCGTGACACTTTCGAACACAAAACGACCGCGACAGTTTCCTGCCGCGGTCAAGGAGAGCACAATCGCCTGCAGATCGACTCCCCAGGGACATGGAGAACGGGACTATTTCGACGTCGCCACCTTGGTGTCGGCCTGGACGCCCTTGACGCCGCAGGCGGAGGCCCGGCAATTCGAGGTCTCGGGACAACCGGTGACCGCGCTGACCTTCTTCTCCGCCAGGGTGGCCCTGGCCTCGTCGACGGCCGTCTTGTAGGCTGCCTTGACGCCGTCGGCGTCCTTGCCGCAGCAACCCTCGCCTGCGGCCATCGCCTTGGCGCAGCACTTGTGCATGCCGTCCATGGCCACCATCTCGGCCTTGGCCGTGGTGACCTTCTCGGCGAAGGCCGTCTTCAGACCGGCCTCGTCCTTGCCGCAACAACCCTTGCCGGCGGTCACGGCTGTGGCGCAACATACATCCATGGAGTCCAGGGTCTTCTGCTGCGCGTGCATCTCGGTATATGTCGCCTTCACGGCGTCTGCATCCTTGCCGCAGCAACCCTTGCCGGCGGTGGCAGCCTCGACGCAGCATTCGTCCATGGTCGTCATCGCAGCGACCTTGGCCTTCATCTTCTGGGCTGACTTGTGGTAATCACCGGCAATGGCCGTGGTCATCAGGCCGAGGGCGGCCAGGACGGTCAGAATCATGGCGAAGCGCTTCATTGAAACATCCTCTCGAACTCATAAAGCCCGCCGGAGCGGGTCGCGGTTTCCGGGAGATCCGGTCGGATACGTTATCTCCTACCATTACAGTGTAATTTAATGGGCTACACGTCGCCATGGATTTTTACAGCCTGCGCCTTGCCGCGACACGGTCCCGACCCCATGATGAGTTTGGAGGTTTCGTAATGCTCCGGACCCGCCGCCTCGATCCCGGACGCCGACGGTTCCTGCGAACGCTGATGCGCGCGGTCGCGGCCACCGCGGCGGCGACCGCCGTTCCCGGCCTGGCTCTCGCCGCCGACACGCGCGACCCGACCCTGGCCGCCCTGCTCCGCGACGCTCCGGTGGCCCGCTGGTGGGTCAGCGCCACGGGCCCGCACGCCGCCGAAAGCTGCACCACCTGCCACGCGCCCGGCGACATCGGTGCGCAGACCTCCTTCATCCACGACCACGCCCCGGTCCGCTGCCTCCTGTGCGCCCACCGCTGCCTGATCCCCGACGGCCAGCGCGGACTCTGTCGGGCGCGGTACAACGACGGGGGCGTGCTGCGCAGCCT
>CAZJMO010000241.1:0-4041 GCA_964547085.1 uncultured Fibrobacteraceae bacterium
AGAGCCCCCAGGCGAGCGCGACGCAAATCAGCCACCGGGCGCGACCGGCCCGCGCCCGGAACTCCGGAACCGGTCCAGGGCTGGGGCTCATGGTCCCACCTTCTTCGCAAGGGCCTCGGCCGCCTCCCGCGCCTTCGGGTCGGCCTTCGGGTCCTTCAGCACCGCCTGCAACTCCCGGGCGGCCTCCGCGCGCTGCCCGAGCTTCAGGTACGCCTCGGCCAGGTAGACCGGCAGGCGCGGGTTGGCGCTGCCCGCGGTGCGCGCCTTCAGATAAAGGTCGCGGGCCTTCCCGGTCTCGCCCTGGTCGTCGCGCACCGTGGCCAGGAGGAAGAGCACCGCGGGGTCCTCGGGGGCCGCCTGCACGGCCTGCTCCAGGAGCGGCACCGCCTCGTCACCCCGCTTCTGCCCGATCAGCAGCACGGCCAGCCGCTGACGGGCCATGACGTGGCCGGGGTCGGCCTCCGCCGCCCGGCGCAGATGGCGTTCCGCCTCGGCGACCTTGCCGGCGGCCAGAAAGACCCGCCCCAGGTTGTACCAGGCCTCGGCCCGCGCCGGGTCGATGCGGACCGCGGTCTGGAACATCGTCATCGCCTGGCTCACCTGGCCGCGCTGCAGGGCGAGGACACCCAGGTTGTTGTAGGTCTCGGCGAACAGGGGGTCCGCCTCCAGGGCCTGGTCGTAGTAACGCCCCGCCTCTTCCGCCCGGCCCTGGGCGAGGGCCAGGTTGCCGAGCAGATTGGCGGCATCCCGGTTGCGGGGGTCGGCCTTGAGGATCCCCTCGAGGACCCGCTGCCCGTCCGCGACCCGCCCCTCGTGCAAGGCCTGCTCGGCCTGCCTGAAACGCTCGTCCACCCCCGCCTCCCCGGCCGCCAGGGCCGGCAAGCTTGCCAGAGCCAGCAGCGGCCCCGCCACGAGGGCAGCCCGCACCCGACGACCGAGCCCCACCCGAGTCACGCTCATCGCGCCTTCTCCTGTCCGCCCGCCCGCTTCGGCGCGGGAGCGGGAGCGGGCACCCCGCCCGCGTCGACCCGCAGATAGCTCTCCAGCTTCTTCACCCGGTCCCGGATCTGGGGGTCCGGTGCGAGGTTCAGGCTCTCCCGGTACTTCACCAGGGCGCCGGCGTAGTCGCCGGAGGCCTGACGGCGCCGCGCGTCGTCGCGCAGCCGCTGCGCCAGGTCCCCGGGCGGCAGCGTGAGCCGCGAGAGCAGCGCGCTCGGCGCCTTGAAGAGGTCCACCTCGAGCTCCGGGCGGTTCACCGGCCAGAGCAGGCCCTGGTCGGCCACGAGGTTGGCCTGGCGCTTCTCGGCCTCCGTGGGCTGCGTGGTGCGGCGGACGTCGACCGTCAGTACCCTCACCACCCCCCTCTGATTGGCCACCAGCACCTCGACCGTCTGGGGACCGAAGCGCAGGGGCAACTCCACCCGCCCCCCGTTGCCCACCAGGGGCGCCTTGCGCCAGGGCCCCCCGGCGGTGCGGGCCCCCACGAGGGCGAGGTCCGCCGGCCCCACGACCTCCACCGGGACGCTGGGACTGCTCACCTCGGCCCCCGGCGCGGGGGAAACGATGCGCGCCTCGGGCGCCGGGGCGGTCACCTTCAAGGCCAGCTTCTCGCTCGCGACGTTGCCGCTCGCGTCGGTCACCCGCAGGTCGACCCGGTGGTCCCCCGGCTGGAGGAGCAGGTCGGCCGTCACCCGCCCCGTGGCGGGCGGGAGCTTCTGCCAGAGGCCGCCGTCGACGGACACCGCCGGCGTGACCGGGCCCGCGTCGTCTCCCACCTCGAGATCGAGGGTCACCAGGGGATCCTTCAGCTCCTCGCCGGCCTTGGGGCGGGCGACCTTCAGCGTGGGCGGGGTGTTGTCCCCCGTCACCTGCATGAAGAACACCGCCTCGTTGTTGGCCCGGTCCAGGTCCTTCAGGACGTCGTCCGGGTCGGCCACGACGGTCAGGGTGTTCTGCCCGCCCCGGGCCTGCCAGGGGATGCGCACCAGGGCGCTGCCGTGGAGCGGCACCGCGCCGGCCGGAACCCTGGCGATCTCCTCGCGCGGCCCACTGCCCTGGCTGCGGAAGAGCGCCACCTCGGCCGTCGCCGGGGACACCGACCCGAGGTTGCGCAGCGCGACCTCCACCGCGACCTCGTCACCCGCCTTGGGCTCGGCCGGCGCGTGGACCTTCAGGTCGGAGGAGGACACGCTCAGGTCCGGGGCGACGCTGGTGACGCCGCCGATGGCCGCCACCGACTTGCGGGCCTCGTCCTCGGACTTCGCCACCGTCCACATCGGGGTCGCGGTCAGGCGGAACTTGAAGCGGAAATCGCTGTTCACCACGTAGTGCCCGCCCCGCAGGTGCTTGGAGCGGATCCCGACGCGGTTGTCGCCCGGAAGCCCCGAGTCGTCGAAGCGCAGCGCGGAGGGCGGGATGCGGAAGGTGTAGTTGCCCTCGGGGATGACGTCGCGCAGGCGCCCCACCACCACCCCGTTCACCACCACGTCGGCGTCGTGCTGTTTGTACTCGCTGCGCCCGTAAGGCAGCGAGAAACCCATCTCCAGCCAGGCCTCCACCAGGTTGGTCGCCCGCCAGCGGTCGCCCTCGCGGTACGCCGAGTACTCGAAGATCCCGTCCGCGCCCACGTCGGCGTGCGCGAAGTCGACCTCGCCGTCGGCGTCGCTGTCGTCGCCGACCCATTCCACGTCGCCGACCCGCTGGGTCCAGCGGTCGAGCCGCCCGTCCCCGTCCAGGTCCTCGCCGCCCTGGCGCCGGCCCCAGTCCACCGTGGCCGCGTCCAGGCGCTCCGCCTGGCGGGCCCGACGCACCAGCTCCGCCTCGCCGTCCCGGGCCGCTGCGTCCGCCGGGTCCCGCCCGGGAAAGAGCCAGACCTCCCGGGCGCTCTCGCCGGCTCCCAGCTTGAACTCGTAGGCGTGCTCGAAGGAGCGGTCCAGGCCGCGCGCCACGAGCCGGGTCGAGACTCCCGTGAAGCCCTCGTAGAACCGCGGAGTGACGGTGAAGTCCATCGATCCGCGCTCGGGGAGCAGGCCGTGGCGCACCGTCGGCGAAAGGGTGACCGCGTGGGGGTCGGCGGCCGTCACGGCCAGGTCGGTGACCGCGTCGCCCAGGTTCTGCAGCCGGAACACCCGACCCGGCCCGACCTTGGCCGCACCCACGTCCTCCCAAGCCAGCTCCACGTGGGGCAGCTGCACGTGCACCGCGACCTCGGCCTCGTCGGAGAGGCCCTCGGTGGAGACGATGCGGATCGGCACGACGTGGTCCGCCGTGTCCACGTCCTGGGCGCTGATCCCCAGCATGAATTCCCGCACCTCCCCGGGACCGAGGGTGAAGGGGCGGTCCTCCGAGCCGTCACCCACGAAGCCGACCAGCATCAGGGGGTCGTGGGGCTTGCCGCACTCGAGCCGCACGCTGAGGGGCGCCTCGCCGTTGTTGCGCACGCTCACCCCCACCCGCTGGTCGTAATCGCGGCGGATGTTGGCGCCGTAGCGGGACTTGCCGAAGGCGAGGCCCTTGACCCGGGTGACCGTGCGCACGGGCCCGGACTCCTTGCCCCCGAGGGGCTGGAACTCGTAGGGGACTCCGGCCTCGAGCCCGGTCAGCACGACCGTGCGCGCGCGCCCGCTCTCGCCGACCACCTCGGTCCAGGCCTCGGTCCCGGCCTTGCGGAAACGCACCCGGGTCTCCCCGAAGCCGAAGGAGCTCCAGCCGACCCGCACGTCCTGCCCGGAGAGCACGGCCCCGTCGGGGGGCGAGAGCCCGAAGTACTCCGAGACTTGGAAGGTGCGCTTCAGCTCGGCCTTCGCCCCGGCTGCGTCGAAGGCGGTGACCTTGATCTCGTGGGGCCCCGGCCCCAGACGCGCCCAGGGCACGTCGGCCTGGTAGGGGGCGGCGTAGTCGGTGCCCGCCGGCGTTCCGTCCAGGCCAAATTCCACCCGGCTCACGGGCCGGCCGCTGTAGCTGATGGCGATGACGCTGGCCTCCACCGGCCCGTCCAGCACCTGTCCCTCACCCGGGGCGTTCAGGAAGAGCGCGACGCCT
>CAZJMO010000241.1:4051-5717 GCA_964547085.1 uncultured Fibrobacteraceae bacterium
TGGACCCAGAGGCTCTGGCGGGCACTCTGGCCCTCGCTGCCCGTGCAGCGTGCCTCGACCCGGTACAGACCCTGGCGCGGGAAACGGGCCTGGACGGGCTTCCCGCCCTCCAACCGCACCACGGCCTTCGCCTCGCCCCCCAGGTTGACCTCGCAGGAGGCCGGCGCCGCGGCGTAGTCGAGGCGGGTCTTCTGGAACGTCACCGTCTGGGGGCTCGCGGCGTTGGCACCGGAGGTCACCGCGTCGGCCTGGATCGCCCGGCCGCGGGTGTCGGCCATCACGAAGTGCGGCTGGTCGGACTTGTTGTTCTCGCCCCACTCGGAGAGCTCCACCCGCAGGCGGGTCGGGCCCTGGACCTCGACCGGGCGCGACCAGCGGGCCGGCGCGTGCACCCCGTGCTCGAACAGCATCGCCCCCGTGCGGTCGTCGTAGACCCGGACGTGAACCTCCATCGGACCGGCGACCGAGAGGGTCACGGTGCCAGCCGCCGGCATGTCGAACAGGAAACGATCCCGGTCCCCGACGTGGTCGATGGTGTAGGCCTGGGCCTCGCCGTCCGCGAGCCGGCGCGGCGGATCCGCGGCGAGCGGCCAGCGCTCCGCCGGCTCGGCTCGCTCCAGCTGTACCGTGAGCTCGTAGGGCTCCGGGGAGCTCGAGTTCTCGCCCCACTCGCTGAGCATCACGTAGTAGCGGCCCGCGTTGACCTGGGGACGCAACTCGGCGGCCTTGCCGGCGTGGGCGCCGACCTCCTGGACGAGCGCCCGGGAGGCGTCGAAGACCCGCAGGTGCGTCTCGTGTCCGGATTGCGCCCTGACCCGCAGGTGACCGGGGAAATCGAGGTCCAGCGCGAACACGTCGAGGTCGCGCACGGGCAGGTAGGTGCCCCGCACGGTCTCGCCCGGCAGCAGCGGCACCGCGGTTTCGAAGCGATCGTTGCGCTGGGCCGCGTCGAGCTCGTCGGCCGGCTCGAACCAGGCCCGCAGGCTGTAGGCCGAGGCCGAGGCATTGTTGTCCCCCCACTCGCGGATCGCCACGTACAGGGTCTCGGGACCCTCGACGCTCCAGGCGAGGGCGTTGGGCCTTTCGGCGTGCGCCCCCTGTTCCACCAGCAGCCGCCCGGTCCGGTCAAAGACCTGGACGTGGCGCTCCAGTCGGCCGTCGCTCTCCAGCCGCAGGGTCCCCGCGTTCGGCAGCGCCACCGTGTAGACGTCGATGTCGCCCCGCGGGAGCAGGGTCGCGCCGACCGCCCCCCCCAGGGGCAGGGTGCGGACCGAGGCCATCTTGCCGGGTGCGGGAGCCGGGTCGTCGACCCCGTCGTCCGGCAGGAAGTCGACCCGCAGCCGGTAGGGGATGAGGGAGGCACTGTTCTCGCCCCACTCCCCGATCTCCACGAAGTAGGTGCCGGCCGCCACGTCGGCCGAGAAATCGAGCGGCTTGTCGGCGTGTGCCCCCTGTTCGACCAGGAGCGCGCCGTCGCCGTTGCGCAGGCGGGCGTGGCGCTCGAAGGGGACCGGGCGGTCGTGCACCCGCACCTGGCCGGTCCGGGGCAGGTCCAGGCGGTACACGTCGTGGTCCCCCACGGGCCAGACGAGCCCCGAGAGCTCTTCGCCCAGGCGGGCCGGCACCGCCGCGTCCACGGTGTCGTTCGGCTCCCGCGGGTCCACGG
>CAZJMO010000242.1:0-3061 GCA_964547085.1 uncultured Fibrobacteraceae bacterium
GTCATCGTCGCTGTGACGATGACGATGGCCTGCGAACGGAAGGAGCCACCGGGGGCAGCCATCACCCCATCGTCGGGCGTGGCCCGGGCGGGCTCGGCCTCCGCGATGGCCTCGAGCGCGTTGCCCGGTATCAGCCCCGTTGCGTCGACCCAGCCTGTGGCATCGGCGACGACTTCCGCGCCGGCATCATCATCATCGCCATGCGCAATCACGGCGGGAACATGGCGCGGATCCTGTTGCGCGAGGTCATCGGCGAGCACGCCAACTTCCACAACGGTCCGGGCGTCATCGGCTTCGACATCGCCGGCGCCGAGCCGCCGTTCCCTCCCATCCTCTTCGCCAAGGCCTACGAGCTGGCCAAGGCCATGGATCTGGGCACGACCGTGCACGCCGGCGAGGCCGCCGGTCCCGAGCGCGTCTGGGAGGCGGTGGACAATCTGGCTCCGCGGCGCATCGGCCACGGCACGAGCGTCGGCCGCGACCCCGAACTGGTCAAGCGCCTGGCCGCCGACGGTATCGTCGTCGAGTGCTGCCTGACCTCGAACATCCACACCGGCGCGATCGACCGCTACGTCGAACATCCCCTGCCCAAGTTCCTCGACGCCGGCGTCAAGGTGGCGCTCTGCACGGACAATCCGACGGTGTCGAGCACGAGCCTGGTCCGCGAGTACGAGATCGCCATGGAGACCTTCGGGCTCAGCGAGGCGGACATGCAGCGGCTGGCCCGCATGGGCTGGGAGGGGAGCTTCCTGGCCGAGGCCGGCGACTGGCCGGCAGAAGGCTGACCTCACTGCTTCTGGTCGCGAGGGACGGCGTGCGTCGTCACCGCGTGGTTGCCAGCCGGCAGCGCTCTCGTTAACCTGCCCCTGAACCAATGTCATACCGATAAAAATCCACGAGGAGGTTGGGCATGAGCCACAAGATCCGCCGCATCGCCATCCTGACCGGCGGCGGCGACGTACCGGGACTGAACAACGCCATGAAGCAGGTGTTCTTCCGCGCCATGAAGGAAGGCATCGAGGTCGTCGGGTTCCGGCGCGGCTGGGGTGGACTGGTGAACTACAAGATCGGCGACCCGGACCACAACAGGCAGTGGGTCGTGGAACTGGACTGGGAGCACGTGCGCCGCATCGACCGCACCGGCGGCACCTTCCTGCACACCTCCCGCACCAACCCGGCCAGCATGCGCGAGGACGCCATGCCCGAGCACCTGCGTGAGAAGTACAAGGGCAAGCCGTTCCCGCTGGACATCACCGAAGAGGTCATGGCCAACCTCGAGGACCTCAAGATCGACGCGCTGATCCCCATCGGCGGCGACGACACCCTGAGCTACGCCGCGCGCCTGAACCAGGCCGGCTACCCGCAGATCGCCATCCCCAAGACCATGGACAACGACGTCTTCGGAACCGATTACTGCATCGGCTTCTCGACCGCGATCACCCGCACCGTCGACGCCATCGACCAGCTCCGCACCCCGATCGGCAGCCACGAGCGTATCGGTGTGATCGAGGTCTTCGGACGCCACAGCGGCGAGACGTCGCTCATCGCCGGCTATCTCGCGGGGGTCGACCGCGTGCTCCTGAGCGAGGTCCCGTTCGACGTGCACAAGCTTTCCAACTTCCTGCTCGAGGACAAGCTGTCCAACCCGAGCAAGTACGCCATCGTGACCGTCAGCGAGGGCGCCACCGAACTCGACGGCGACATCGTCCAGCGCGGCGAAGCCGATGCCTACGGCCATCAGAAGTTGGGCGGCATCGGTCTGCGGCTGGCCGACCACATCAAGGAGATCACCAACCACAAGGTCACCTACCAGGAGCTGGGCTACATGATGCGCTGCGGCAAGCCCGACGCGCTGGACCGCATGGTCGCCATGAACTTCGGCAACCTGGCCATGGACATGCTGCTCGACGGCGCCAGCGGCCTGATGGTGGCGCTTCAGGAGGGCAAGTACACCACCGTCGGCCTCAACTCGATCATCGCCGGCAAGAAGCACGTCGATGTCGACCGCTTCTACGATCGCGAGGCCTACCGGCCGAACGTGACCCGGGTGGCGCAGTTGCCGATGTTCCTCAAGTAGGGCTATGGCGTAGGCCCCCGGCTGTGTATCATGGCTCGTCCGTCGAGTCATTCCAGCCGGAGGCCTGCAAGACCGTGAATCCCGCCAAGCATCACTGGGCGCGCCTTGGCGCGGGCCTGGTCATTCTGCTCGCCGCGCACCTCCTTCTGCGCGGCTACGTGACCGATGATACCTATATTCACCTGCGGTACGCCGACAACCTCGCCGAGCGGGGGGAGTTCGCGTTCAACCCCGGCGAGAGCACCTACGGCGCCACGAGCCCGCTGTGGATCTTCGGTCTGGTGCTCCTGAAGACTTGCGGGGTGACCGGACCGGCCGCGGCCTGGACGCTCGGACTCCTGTCCGGCGCCCTGATGCTGATCGTGCTGGCCATGCTGTTGCGCCGGCTCGCGTTCCCCGAATGTTGGCGTTGGTCGATCTTCCTGCTCGCGGCTGTCGATGCGTGGTTCCTGCGCTGGACCATGTCGGGCATGGAGACGCCGCTGGCGACCGCGCTCCTGCTGGTGCTGCTGTGGCCCCTGGTGATGGATTCCCCGGTGCGGGCGGACGGCGCCGCGGGCGGCAGGCTCTGGCCGCGGTATCTCGGCTGGGGTGTGGCTGCGGGGCTGGCCGGACTGACGAGGCCCGAATTCATGCTGCTCGCGCCGAGCGCCTTGCCGTGGCTGCTGCTGGCCGAATACCGCCGCGCCGACGCGGTCGCCGGCGCGGTCGGTCGATATCGCGCCCGACCGCACGGCCCGCTATTGGCCGCGGCGCTGGGCTGGCTGGTGTGCATCGGCCCCTGGGTCGTCTATGCGCAGCTGACCTTCGGCCGCTGGATGCCGGGGACCGCCAGCGCCAAGAGCAGCGAACTGAGCTTCGCCGTGGGCGACGTCGTGGCGGGTCTGGTGTTCCTGGCGGTGCTGCTGTGGCGCCTGAGGGTCTACAGTCGCGGCCAAGACCCCGTGACGGTCGGTGCGGCGGGATAGAATCCGCGCTGGCATA
>CAZJMO010000242.1:3071-3509 GCA_964547085.1 uncultured Fibrobacteraceae bacterium
GTGAGATGAGCTTCGCGGTGGGCGAGGTCGTGCGTTATCTCGTGCGGTCGCTGGAGCAGCTCGGGATGACCCAGGGCGTGCTGTGGCTCTTCTTCCTGGCGCTGATCGGGTTCCTGCTGGTCGAGCGCAGCCGACAGGACAGGCAGGGCGACGATCTGGAAGCCGAGGACGCGCCGCCGGCGTGGAAGTTCTGGCCGTCGGTGGCGCTGGTGCTGGTGGCGTTGACGTGGACGGGCCTGCTCCTGGGCGGGTACGCGGTCAAGCGCGTCTGGACGATCAGCCGCTACCTGTCGCCACTGTCGCCGGTGCTGCTGCTCGCGCTCGCGGTGCTGGCCTACTGGCTGTTGAAGCTCACGAGCGGCTATCGCGGCCGGCCGTTGCTGAGCGGCGGGTTCGCCGGATTCGGAGCGCTCTTCCTTGCGATTCCCCTGTTGCTCC
>CAZJMO010000242.1:3519-5710 GCA_964547085.1 uncultured Fibrobacteraceae bacterium
GGCCTACTGGTTGCTGAAACTCACGACCGGTTATCGAGGCCGACCCTTGCTGAGCGGCGGATTTGCGGGATTCGCGTGTGTGCTGTCGATCGTGGTCAATCTGGTGATTGTCGTGGGGCTGGTGCGGCCGCACGCACGGGATTTTTCCGCGGGCGTGGTCGATTGCTACCTGGACGAGGGGACCTGGATCGGCGCGCACTCGCAGCCCGACGAGGTCATCGCGGCGCTGGATATCGGCGCGCTGGCCTACGGGAGCGACCGTCGCGTGCTGGACCTCATGGGGCTGGTCAGCCCGGAGATCATGACGATGGGTCGGCAGATGGGGTTCCGGGAGATGGTCGAGAGCGGACTCTGGCTGCGCAACGAATACGGTGGCGACGACCCGCCCCAGTGGTTCGTCGACCGCCACGAGGGGCCGCCGCGCTGGGACGGCCAGACCGTGCACGGGGTGCGGTTCGAACTGGTCGACACCTGCGTGATCCACGGCGTCGGCCTGCGGGAACCCCAGGACTGGACCGTGGCGACGTACCGGCTACTGCCGGCGCTCTAGGTCGGGGCTGCTTTCGGTCAGCGGCGTGAGTGATTCCTGGAGTTGCTTGCCGGCCATCTCGTGACGACGGACGACCACGACGGAGAGGTCGTCCTCCAGGGGCGCGCCGCCGCCGAAGGCGCGCACGGCCTGCACGATCGCGTCGGCGACCTCCCCGGCCGGTCGGCCGACACGACTGCGGCACACCTCGATCAGGTTGCGCTCCCCGAATTCCACCGGTTCCCGCTCGTCGTCGGCTTCCTCGCCGGGGGCCGGCCGTTCGAGCACGCCGTCGGTGAAGACGACCAGCATCTCGCCCGGGCGCAGGGTCATGTAGCAGCGCCGGTAGACCGCGTCCGGCAGCGGGCCCAGGACAGGGCCGCTCGTCTGCAACGCGAAGATGTCGCCGTCGGGCGTGAACAGGATGGGCGGACAGTGACCGGCGTTGACGTAGGTGATGTTGCCGGTGTCCTCGATCTCGGCGTAGAAGAGCGTGATGAAGCGGCTGGAGAGGATCGTCTGGTGGACCACCTGGTTCAAGCGTTCCACCTGTGACGTGATCTTCTCGTTGTGCGACTGGCTCATGCGCATGCCGATGATGACGTCGCGGGCCTGCAGCGCCGCGGGCAGGCCGTGGCCGCTGGCGTCGGCCACCAGCAGGCCCAGCATGCCCGGCTCCAGCGGCTGCACGTCGTAGACGTCGCCGCCGACCTCCTCGGCCGGAACGCAGCGGGCGGCGATGTCGAATCCCGTCAATTCCGGCAACTTGCGCGGCAGGAGCGACAGCTGGATCGCCTGCGCCTGGCGCAGCTGGCCCTCGAGCGAGGCCTGGCGCAACTTCAGGCCGATCGCCGCGCGGATGGCCTCGAGCATGATCAGCAGCTCTTCCTGGTCCTCGTGCTCGGCGCTGAAGCTGATGATGTAACTGGGGAACTGTCCGACCACGATGGCGGCGTTGTTCATGTGGCTGAACTTGGCCTCCAGGTCGGTGTCGTAGTCCGGGCTCTCCGGGCTGAAGACCCACAGCCGGTTCTCGAGCAGGTGCCGGACCATGACGTAGTCCTTGCCCACGGTCTGTCCTTCGATCGCCTCGCCGTACTCGCCGATGCTCTCGATGAGCACGAAGTCGAGCGACCGTTCGCGGTAGACGCGCCCGCTGGCGATGCCGAACAGTTCGGAGGTCTCCTCCGAGACCAGCAACTTCACGACGGCCGAGAGCATCTGCTCGTCGCCGGCCGAAGCGTCGATGTTGCGCAGCAGATGCTCGAGAGTACGGTAGAACTTCTTGTGCACGTGGGAACCTCCAGTTGCGAGGCAGGATAACGGGGAACCCCGGACGCGGCCAAGATCATTATCGCGGGACCGCGTTGTGCTCGTGTTACGGTTGGTTTAGTCTACCCCGAGGCGCCCGGACATTCCGGGCGCCGGTTCAACCGCTGGAGGCCGATGTGACCGATCCCGCCCGTATCGACCAGTTGCAGACGGCGCACCAGTCCATGCGCCGCGAGATCGCCCGCCGGATCGTCGGCCAGGACCGCGTCGTCGAGGAGATGATCATCGCCCTGTTCGCCGGCGGTCACGTGCTCCTGGAGGGCGTGCCGGGCCTGGCCAAGACGCTGCTGATCAGCAGCCTGGCGAGGGTCATGAACCTCAGCTTCGGCC
>CAZJMO010000243.1:0-5694 GCA_964547085.1 uncultured Fibrobacteraceae bacterium
ATTTAGCCATAACATCAACTATTTGTTGTGTTTCGGATGCGTTCATGCCGAACCAGTTCGCGAATCCCGCCCACCCGTCGATCCACGCGTGCACGACCGCGGAGGAGATCTGGCGCGACACCGGCGGACGCATCGACGGTCTCGTCTGCGGCGTCGGTACCGGCGGGACGCTGACCGGCGTGAGCCGGCGCCTCAAGGAACGGAATCCGCGATTCCGCACTTTCGCCGTGGAGCCGGTCGAATCCCCGGTGCTCTCGGGCGGTGATCCGGGCCCGCACATGATCCAGGGGATCGGCGCGGGATTCGTGCCGGAAATTCTCGAGACCGACCTCATCGACGAGGTCGTCACCGTGGACCAGACCGAGGCCATGGAGATGGCCAGGACGGTGATGCTGCGCGAGGGCCTGTTCGTCGGGATCAGCAGCGGGGCGGCCGTGGCTGCCGCGCTCCGGATCGGCGCACGGTCGGCGATGGCGGGCAAGCGGCTGGTGGTGATCATCCCCAGCTGCGGCGAACGCTATCTTTCCTCGGCGATGTTCGCCGACCTCGAAAACTGACCGCGGACGACCGCGGCGAACGACGAGGCGGTCCACGGCCGCCCTTGCGAGGTGTCATGACCGACAGCGAGCGAAGTCGCCGTCTCTGGGCATTGGCCGGACGCGTGGCCGGCACGTACGAGCGCGACGGCGTCATCAACCGGATCGGCGAGAAGGATCTGCCCTCGCAGACGACGATCCTGCGCATCCTGGAGCGGCTTTTGACGGTCGTCTTCCCGGGCTACCACGGCGAACCGGTACCGCGGGACGCGGACCTGCGCCTTTTCGCCGCGTCGCACCTGGACCGTCTGTACGGCGACCTGACCGCGGTGCTCGAACAGACGCTCCGCTTCAGCCGTCGCCACGGGTGCAGCTGCGCCAGCCTCTGGACGCACGGCGAGGGTGAACCGCCGGACACGGAGATCCAGAATCTGGCCTACCGGCTGTCCCTCGACTATCTCGACAACCTGCCGGCCGTGCGCGCGCTGGTCCGTACGGATGTCGTGGCGGCCTTCGAGGGCGATCCGGCCGCCGCCAGCCACGACGAGATCATCCTCTGCTATCCGGGCATCTTCGCGATCGCCGTCCACCGCCTCGCCCATCCGCTGCATCGCCTGGGCGTGCCGCTGGTGCCGCGTATCATGAGCGAGTGGGCGCACCACAGGTCGGGCGTCGACATCCATCCGGGCGCGACGATCGGCGAACGTTTCTTCGTCGACCACGGTACCGGCACGGTGATCGGGGAGACCGCGGTGCTCGGCGACCGCGTCAAGCTCTACCAGGGCGTGACCCTGGGCGCGCTCAGTTTTCCGCGCAATCCCGACGGCACCCTGGTCAAGGGCGGACACCGGCACCCGACCGTCGAGGACGACGTGACCATCTACGCCGGCGCCACCATCCTGGGCGGGGACACCGTCATCGGTCGCGGTGCGGTGATCGGAGGCGGCGCCTGGATCACCGGTTCGGTGCCGCCGGGCGCGCGGATACAGGGCGGACGGCAGGGCGTTTCGGTGGCGCGGTGATCGTCGCCCGTGCTATGTTGGCGCCGGGCCGACCCGGGGAGAGGCCGGTCGTCTGCTTGCATCCCGAGGAGCATCCATGACTCGACCGTTGATTCCATGCCTGCTGGCGCTCGCGCTGGTGGTGGGCGCGTCCGTCGTCTCGGCCCGCGCCCCGGAGCAGCTCACCCGTCTGGACTGGGAAGGGAAGCAGCTGGCGGCGAAGGGGCCGGAGGAGGGCGACCACGCGCCGGGCACCGAACGCTACGACATGCTGCGCAGCGAGTTGAGCCTGCGGCTGGACCCGGAATACGAGACGCTGGAGGGGTCGGTCAAGCACGTCTTCGTCAGTCTCGACGACACGCTGCAGACGCTGATCCTGGACTTTCCCGAGGACAACGGCCTGACGGTTTCGGCGATCACCGGCACGTCCGGCGCGCTGCCGTTCGCGACCGCGGACGTGGCGCTGCTGGTGCGTTTTCCCGCGCCGCTGGCGGCCGGCACGGTCGACTCGCTGACCATCGAGTACGGCGGCGTTCCCACCGCCCCCTACGACCGCCGCGGCCTGTGGTTCGAGGGCCACGGCACGGAGCAGGCGCCCGTCATCGCGACGATGAGCGAACCGTCCTACAGCCGCTACTGGTGGCCGTGCAAGGACCGTCCCGACGACAAGATCGACCACCTGGTCATGCGCTACACCGTCCCGGACGGGATGACCGCCGCGGCGCCCGGCCTGCTGGTGAGCGAGGAGATTCCCGAGCCGGGCTGGAGGACGTTCGAGTGGGTCTCGAGCTATCCCATCGCTCCCTACCTGGTCTCGCTGGCGGCCAGCGATTACGTGCGGTTCGGGGAGACCTGCACCACCACGCTCGGCACGAGCATGCCCCTGCAGCACTTCGTCTATCCGGAGGACGAGGCCGACGCCAGGATCGATCTGGGCCGCACCTGCGAGATGGTCGAGCAGTGCGAGCAGTGGTTCGGCGCCTATCCGTTCGCCGACGAGAAATACGGCCACGCCGAGTTCCAGTGGGGCGGCGCGATGGAGCACCAGACCTGCACCAGCTTCGGCAGCGGTTTCATCAACGGCTACTCGGTTGCCGACAACATCGTCGTGCACGAACTGGCGCACCAGTGGTTCGGCGACAGCGTATCCCCGCGGTCGTGGACGGATATCTGGCTCAACGAGGGCTTCGCGACCTACAGCGAGGCGCTGTGGGCGGAGTACGAGGACGGCCCGAGCGGTTACCGCGAGTTCTTCCGCCTGGGCCGCGATTCGGACGACTGGCTCGGCCAGGGACCCGTCTACGATCCGGTGCCGGTGTTTCCGGGCCGCGTCATCTACGACAAGGCGGCCTGGATCCTGCATATGATGCGCGGTCGCCTGGACGACGACGACGCATTCTTCACGCTCCTGCAGGAGTGGGCCCATGGCGGCGGACGGGCCTACGGCGATGTCGTCACCGAGGAGTTCATCGCCCATTGCGAATCCTACGCCGGCGAGGACCTCGACGCGTTCTTCTGGCCGTATCTGACGTCGGACGAGGTGCCGCGCGTGGAGTTCCGGTACCAGGTCCGCGACGGCGGCGCTGCGGCCGACACCGTGCGGATCTCGCTCAAGCAGACGCAGTCGCCGCTCTTCGACAACGTCTTCCCGGTGCACCTGGATCTGGGCGACGAGACACGCGTCGTGCGCGTCCGCCTGGCCGACCGCGAGGCGTCGGTCTCCGTGGTGCTGGATTTACCGCAGGACGTCGTCACCGGCGCCGTCCTCGATCCGTTGCTCTGGGTGCTGTGGCAGGGCGCCGCGGCCGCGGATCTCTCGCACGGGTTGAGCCGCGTCTATCCCAACCCCGCGCGCGACGACTGGGTGGTCTTCCGGTACGAACTCGACGCGACCAGCACCGTGGCGGTGGCCGTGTACGACGTGCAGGGTCGCGAGGTCTTCAGCCGGGAGCTGGGGCGCGTGGTGCGCGACGCTGCGGGCAACCGCTTCGCCTGGGACACGGAGGGCGACCACGGGCGCGTGGCGTCGGGTGTCTACTGGGCCGCGATCACCATCGACAACGAGCGGAGCGTGAAGAAGTTCACCGTTCTGCACTGAGTTTCGGCGGGCGAGGGGCGCCGCCCCTCGCCGGTTCCGCGTCCGACCACGACCTATTCGCCGGCTGCAGTGATGCTGTCGGCGGGCGCATCGGCGACGGCCCACGCGGTGCGGAACGCCAGCTTCACCAGATCCTCGTACAGCGGACCGTTGAGCGTCTCGGGCGTGTCGCCGGGCACGTGCAGGTACGCGTAGCCGTTGGTGGTGACCCAGTAGAGGCACGGGATGCCGGCCTCGTGGAACGGCGTGGCATCGGCGCCGCCGCCGCCCCAGGTGGCGTTCACCGAGAGTGCGGCGTCGTCCGCGTCCAGGCGGCGGGCCAGGTTCCAGAGGTCGGGCGAGGTCTTGCCGCTGCCGATCCGGATCGAGTCGCCGCAGGCCACGCAGTCGAAGTTGAACATGGCGCGGGTGTGCTCCGGGGCGAAGACGGGATGGGCGGCGTGGTGGCTCGCGCCGACCAGGCCGGATTCCTCGCCGGCGAAGAGCACGAAGACCAGGCTGCGGCGCGGGGCGCGGCCGGCGCGGGCGAAGGCCTCGGCCAGGTGGAGGACCGCGGCGGCGCCGCTGGCGTTGTCGTTGGCGCCGGGGAAGTAGAGGTCGGGCGACTGGCGGCCGACGTGGTCGAGGTGGGCGCCGAGGACCAGCGACTCGTCCTTCAGGTCGGGATCGTCGCCCGGCAGGACGGCGACCACGTTGCAGGTCTCGCGGGCGGGATCGTAGTGGGCTTCGACGGAGATCGCGGCGCGGCTGCCGAGTTCGCGGGACTGCGGTGCGCGGAGGGAGTCGGACGCGGCCAGGAGGCGCGCCGCCGCGCCGTCGGCGCCGAGGAGGGGGTCGGCGACGGAACGGTCGATCTCCAGGAACGGGATGTCGTCCACGTGCTCACCCGGGCCGTGCAGGACGCTGCCGATGGGGCCGCGGTTCGGCGCCCAGTCGTTGGTGCGGGGGAGATCGAACCAGAGGACGGCGCGGGCGCCGTGGTCGCGGGCGGTGCGGGCCCTGACGCGCGGCGTGCTGCTTTCCCGGCTCCAGCCGAGCGAGTCGGGCGCCCAGGTCGGGTTGCGTTTGAAGATCAAGACGACCTTGCCCGTGACGTCGAGGCCGGCGTAGTCGTCGTAGCCGCGGTCCGGAGCGCTCAGTCCGTAGCCGGCGAAGACGACGGGCGCCTCGACCGTGCCCGAACCGGTGAAGCCGCGACAGACGAATTCACGGCCCAGTTCGGCGTCGTGACCGGCGCCGTCGGCAAGGGTCAGGCGCAGGCCCGGCGTGCCCTTGACGACGTTGTACTCGATGGGCAGGCGCTGCAGGAAGGTGCCGTCGTCGCCGCCGGGTTCGAGGCCGAGGCGGTCCAGGCGGTGGGCGGCCCAGCGGGCGGCGGCCTCGTATCCGGGATCGCCGGCCAACCGGCCCGACAGATCGGGGGCGGCGAGGGTGGTCACGTCCGCGAGGAGATCGTCGGCGGTGATCGTGGCGAGGCCGCGGGTCACCGGGTCTTCGGTGGTCTGGCAGCCGATGGCCAGCGCGAGGGCGGTGAGCAGGACGACGGTCGAGACGGTGAGAAGACGGCGCAAGGGAAACCTCCGGAGCGGATACGACGGGTGGGCGGCGGCGGGCCGGAAATCAGTCCCGGCCCTCCGCCTTGCGCAGCGAGGTCTGATAGGCTTTCCAGCCGGGGCACCAGGTGGTGTGCCAGCGCCAGAGCCGGGCCAGGAACCCGTCGGGCCCGGACTCGGCGCGGCGCCGCCACGGGCAGTTCTCGCACCGGTGAGCCATGGTTCCTACTTCCAGTGTTCGGAGATGAACTTGTCCACCTCGGGGATGCCGCCCTGCATGATCAGGTAGCCGTTGTACGGCTCGCGGTCGGTGATCTCGCCGTTGATCGGCGTGAGCATGAGCTTCTCGACCTCGGCGTGGTCGTGGCTCTGGCCGAGCGCCCAGCCCAGTTTCACGTAGGCGACCTCGGGCAGCATGTTCGCCGTCGGCACCACGCCCAGTTCCATGATCTCGCGGCCGGTCTCGTAGACGTACATCTGTACGATGCCCCAGAGCGTCTGCACCG
>CAZJMO010000244.1:0-5667 GCA_964547085.1 uncultured Fibrobacteraceae bacterium
ATAAAGGGGCGCGCCCCAGCCCGCCGGAACCCCGCTCGCCGCGCATTCGATCACCGCGCCCAGCGAGCTGCCCGCCTTGCGCGCGCCGTCCATCAGCGCTTCCCAGCGCTGCGCCGCCGCCGCGAACAACAACCCGGTGATGATGACGGACCAACGCACGGGCCACGCGAACCTGGTCACGGCCCGCTCTCCCGCCTGGCCGCCAGCGACACGTCCGCCGCGCCGGCGAGCCGGCACTGGTCCATCACCTTGACGACGTCGCCGGTCCGGCTCGCCTGATCGGCCACCACGATCACGCCCGCCTCGGGACTCTCGGCCAGCGCGCGCTCCACGAGGCCGCGCACCGAACGCACGTCCACCTTCTTGCCTTCCATCCAGACCTCGCCCTCGTCCGAGACGCCGACCATGATCGACCCGCGCTCCTTCACCTCGGCCGTCGCCGCGGTCGAGCGCTGCACGTCGATGCCGGTCTCCTTGACGAAACTCGTGGTCACCACGAAGAAGATCAGCAGGAGGAAGACCATGTCGATCAGCGGCGAGATGTTCACGTCGACCCGATCGCCGCCGCCTCGCAATGTCTTGCGCACGTTGATCATCGGTTGCCTCCGTTCGCGGTCGCCGCGCGGCGGCCGAGGTCGCGGTCGAGCATCTGCGCGGTCTCGGCCAGCCGCACGCGCAACTGCTCGGCGCGGTCGCGCAGACGACCGCTGAGGACCAGACCCGGGATCGCCACCAGCAGGCCGGTTTGCGTCGTGATCAGCGCCACCGAGATACCGCCCGCCATCGCCCGCGCGTTGCCGGTGCCGAAGGCCGCGATCACCTCGAAGGTCTCGATCATGCCGAGCACCGTGCCCAGCAGACCCAGCAGCGGCGCCACGGCGGCCAGCACGGCGATCGCCTCGTGACGTCGTTCCAGGTCGCGGTCGATCTCGCTGGTGCATTGCGCCAGGATCTCGCGGTCGAGCCGCGCATGGCCGCTGCGCACCGCCAGGAACGACCGCACCAGCACCGCGCGCAAGCCTCCGTGGTCGGGCTTTTCACCGCCGCCCCGCACGGCCTCCAGCACCGCGGGCAGATCCAGATCGCCGCGGACCAGGCCGCGCAACACCCGCCATCGCTCCAGGATCAACGTCCACATCACCAGCGACACCACCACCAGCGGCAGCATCACCCAGCCGCCGTGACGCAGGTACGCCATGGTCGACTCATACACCGGCGTGTTCCTCGCGTTCGCGGTCGATGGCGTTGACCAGGTGCATGGCCTGCTCCTCCATGTCGCCGACGACGTGGTCGGCCCGGCGCTTCAGCCACGTGTGCACCAGCATCACCGGAATGGCGACGGCGAGTCCGACCTCGGTGGTGATCAGCGCCTCGGAGATGCCGCCCGACATCAGCTTGGGGTCGCCCGTGCCGTGCAGCGTGATGATGCGGAAGGTCTCGATCATGCCGGTGACCGTGCCCAGCAGGCCCAGCAGCGGCGCCACCGCGCCGAACACCGCGAGCATGGCCAGCCCGCGCTGGAGCAGCGGCATCTCGTGCAGGATCGCCTCCTGCAGCACGCTCTCCTGGATCTCGCGCGGCTCGGTCCGCACGCCCAGGCCGGCGCGCACGACGCGCGCCACGGGCGAGCGCCGGCACACGGCCGGGTCGACGACGCTCTCGCAGGCGGACCAGTTGCCGCCGGCCGCCTCGCGCTTGACCGCGGTCATGATGCGGTCGGTGTTGGCGTGCACGTGGTGCAGGTGCCGGGCCTTCCACAGCGCGGTCGCCAGCGCCAGCGCCGCGATCAGCGCCAGCGGCCAGACGATCGGTCCGCCGTTGCGGAGCTGCGCCCACAGCGACGGCTTGCGCGCGAGCTGGCGCAGCGCCGGGCCGCCGGTGAGATCCAGCGGCACCAGATCGGATTCGCCGGCGAGGTAGCGGCCGAGCTAACGCGCCACGGTCCGCGACGGCGGGTCGGCCAGCGCGGTCAGGCGCTGGGAGTCGGGATTCCAGAGCAGGAAGCCGGTCTCGCCGGCGGTGCGGTAGACGGTGGTGAAGCGGCCCAGGTGCAGGATCTCGCCTTCGGTGTCGCGACCGTCGCGGCCGCCGAACACGCCGCGGCGCATGGCGACCTGGCCCGTGCGCGCGACCTCGTCCAGCGCGACGTCGGCCAGGCTGCGGATGTCGTCCAGGTCGGGGAAATAGCCCTCGCGCAGGAGCGCGCCCACGGTCTCCAGGCGGCCCGGATCGGCTGCCGACAGCGGCGAGCTGCGCAGCAGCGATTCGAGATCCCGCGCGGCGACGCGGACGTTGCCGCTCAGCTCGCGGAAGTCCAGTTCCTCGGCGGCCCATTCGGTTTGCAGGCGATCGCGCCGCGCGGCGGTGGCGGTCTCGCTGTCGGCCAGCGCGCGCAGCTCCGTCTCGAGCGCCGCCTGGCGCGCCTCGAGCGAATCGACGACGGCGGTCAGGCGGACGCGGTCGGCCAGGACGCGGGCCTCGAGAGCGGCGGCTTCCCGGCGGGCGGAATCGCGGTCGGCCTCGGCGCGGCGCTGGGCTTCGCGGATATCCTGGGCGCCGGCGGTCGCCGCACACAACAGCGCGATGAGCACGAGCAGGGTCCGGACGGTCCTCATGACGCGATCCTCCCCAGCGGCAGATCCTGGACGCCGGCGGCGCGGCGGCGGGTGGCCATGTCGGCGGCGCGGCGGATGCCCTCGAGGGCGCGGCCGTCCAGCGGCGTGAACGCCTGCGCGGCCGGATCCCAGGCGCCGCCGCGGGCGTGGTCGGGCGTCAGCCAGAACAGGCCCAGGCGGCCGACCTGCAGCAGGTCGCAGGTCAGCGATTCGTCCCCGACGGTGATGCGGTCCTGCGTGACCTCCAGCGCGCCGCCGTACCGCGCCTCGATCAGCAGCGCCTCGAGCACGCGGCGGAGCTTCTCGGCGGCGCCCGCGGCGGGATCACCCAGCTCGCTGCGCACGGTCTGCAGACGACGCGCGCGCTCGGCGGCCAGGAACGGCAGGTCCTGCGCGACGGCCTCTTCCAGGCGGCCGACGATCACCAGCAGCGTGTCCTCGAGGCTCGCCTCCAGCCGCTGCGATTCGTCGAGGCGCCGCGCCAGCTCGTCGCCGGCCGATTCGAGCGCCGCCACGCGCCCGCGCTCCAGCGCCGCGCGTTCCTCCAGGTACGCCACCTGGGCGCGGGCCGCGTCCCAGCGCGCCTTCAGGCCGGCGCGGTCGGCAGCCCAATCGTCCAGTTCGGTCTGAGTGGCGGCGCGCGTGTCCAAGGCCTCGCCCGCGGTCGCCTCGACCTCGCGGACGGGATCCTGCGCCGCGGCGACCAGGGTCATCGCCAGTAGCAGGACCGCCGCGGCAGATATCGTTCGCATGGGACCCTCTCGCTTTCGGGGTGGGCAGAGCCACGGGCGCCGGCAGGATGTCGGTCAGCCGGCGCCGGTCTGGAACGACCAGAAGAAATCCGTCACCTCGGGGTCCTCGAACAGCCCGCCGGCTTGGTTCCAGGCCTCCAGGATGTAGATGTCGCCGCCCACCAGGAAGCCGCGTATCCAGACCTGGCCCGCGCCCTCCGGTTCGGTGGCCTGCACCTCGACGCCCTCGATGCCGTCGGCCTTCAGCGGGCGTTGCCGCTGCGTCTGGACGCCGGTTTTGCGGAGCTGGCGCTCGATCATCGCGACCACGGTGCGCGGATTGGCGGCGAAGCCATCGGCGTCGTGAGCCTGGCGCAGGCAGCGGACCAGCACGCCCCGGCCCGGAGCACCGTCGCGATCGCAGGTGTAGATGAATTCCTGCGCCGCGCGCTCGGTGGCGCCGTTGGACGATTTCTCGCTGATCTTCCCGCATCCGGACGGCCAGTACACCTGGAATCCCGCCTCGGCGTGCTGCCGCTCGAAACCCTCGGTCTTCAGCTGCATGCCCGACGCCGCAGCCACCGTATCGACCACGGCGGTCGTGGTGTCGACCGTCGCTTCCTGCCGCGCCGGACGCTCGCCCTCGCCACATCCCGACATCCCCGCCAGCAACGCCGCCAGCCCGACGATCACCACACACCGCACGATCAGACCTCCTCGTCGAGCAAACGCTCGATCTCGTCAAGACGTTCACCATAGAGCCGGAACACGTCGCGGAACGGGTCGCGCGTGGTCATGTCCACGCCGCCGCGCGCGAGCGTCTCGACGGGATAATCACTGCATCCGGAGCGCAGGATGTCCAGGTAGCGTTCGCGGTCGGGCTCGCCGCCGTGGAGCACGGAGCGACTGAACGCCGCGGCCGCCGAATACGCCGTGGCGTACTGGTAGACGTAGAAGTTGTAGTAGAAATGCGGGATGCGGCTCCAGGTGAGCCCGCTGCGCGCGGGATCGAGGACGGCGCACGGGCCCCAGTATTCGGCCAGGATCCCGTGGTAGAGGTCGCCCAGGTTCTCGGCGGTGAGCGTCTCGTGCTGCTCGCCCATCTGGTGCATGCGCAGCTCGAACTCGGCGAACATGGTCTGGCGGACGACCGTGCCGGTCATCTGCGCCAGGTGATGGTCGAGCAGGTAGAGCCGACGCGCGCGGTCCTTGGTGGTCTTCAGCAGGTGGTCCAGCAGGAGCAGTTCGTTGAACGTGCTGGCGACCTCGGCGGTGAAGATGGGGTAGTCGCCGTAGACGTACGGCTGGTTGTGTGACGCGAGGTAGCTGTGCACGCTGTGGCCCATCTCGTGGGCGAGCGTGAAGGTGTCGGACAGCTGGTCCGACCAGTTCAGGAGGATGTACGGCTGCGTGTCGTAGACGCCGCTGGAGTAGGCGCCGCTGCGCTTGCCGAGGTTCTCGTGGACGTCGATCCAGCCCTCGCGGTAGCCGCGGCGGACGATGTCGAGATAATCCGGGCCGAGCGGCGCCAGGGCCTCCAGGAGCAGGTCGCACGCCTCCTCGTAGGAGAACTTGAACTCCGCCTCGCGGAAGAGCGGCACGTAGAGATCGTACTCGTGCAGTTCGTCCAAGCCGAGCACGCGCTGCTTGAGAGCGGTGTAGCGGTGGACCGTGTCGAAATTGGCGCGGACCTCGGCCAGCAGGTTGTCGTAGACCGGGACCGGCACGGCGTCCGGATGCAGCGAGGCGTGGAGGCAGCTGTCGTAGCGGCGGCTCTCGGCGGAGAAGACGTGGTTCTTGACGTTGGCGTCCATGACGGTCGCCAGCGTGTTGCCCAGCTTGCCGTAGGTGTCGAGATAGGTCTGGAAGGCGCGGCGGCGGACATCGCGATCGCGGGAACGGAGGTAGCGGGCGAACCGCGCGTGCGTCAGTTCGACCTCCCGACCGTTCTCATCGACGATCTCGGGGAAGGTCATGTCGGCGTCGGTGAGCGCCGAGAAGATGCGGCCGGCGCCGCGGGTGACGTTGCCGGCGGCCGCGAGCAACGCCTCGCGATCGGCGTCGAGGGTGTGCTCGCGCAGGCGTCGGATATCGTCCAGATGGTGCGCGTAGAGCCGCAGCGGTTCCGAATCGGCGAGGTAGCCGTCGAGGACCGTGGTGTCGAGTGCGAGCAGTTCGGGCTCGAACCAGCTGACCGCCGCGGCGAAGCGCGTGCCCAGGCTGGCGGCCCGACCGCGTCGGGCGGTGTGGTCGGAGATGCGCGTGTCCTCGTCGCTGCGCATGTTGGCGAAGACGACCACGACCTCGAGCTTGCGCTGCAT
>CAZJMO010000245.1:0-5665 GCA_964547085.1 uncultured Fibrobacteraceae bacterium
ACGTGCAGACCATGGGGTTCGGGCACAGCGGGGAGGCGCGCTGTCATTTTGACCCGTATAGATTGACAGGATATTACCCGGGTGTAATATTGGTGCCGTTCCAGACGACATCACCCTGAACACCCGGGAGTCCACCATGTCCAACACCACTCGCTGCATCGCTTTCGCCGGCACCGACCTCATCGCGCTCGGAGCGCCGGGCGAGGTGGCCCGCGCGGTGCACGTCCGGGCGTCCGTCGCCGATCACGCTCCCATCTGTGTTCTCGACGCCGAGACCAGCGCCCCGGTGGATTTCCTCATGCACGGCACGGCCGACGAGGTCGCGGCCATGGCGGAAGAGCAGATGGCGGCCCGATCCGAGGCTGCGGGCCAGGTCATGCGGGGCCGGCCGCGACTGGGCGTGGTGGCCCGGGAAGTGACGCTCCTGCCGCGCCACTGGGACTGGCTGTCGGCGCAGTCGGGCGGTGCGTCGGTGACCTTACGCAAACTCGTGGACGCGGCCCGCAAACAGAACAGCGCGGACGACCGCGTGCGCCGGACCCAGGACGTGACCTACCGCTTCCTGCACGCCGTCGCCGGAGACGTGGCGGGTTATGAGGAAGTGTCGCGGGCGCTGTATGCGTGGGACCTCTCGAGGCTCGACGCATTGATGGCCGACTGGCCGACCGACGTGGTGGCGCATGCCCGGCGGTTGCTGGCCGGCGCGGAGGACGACGCATCATGACCCCGCCCGCACTCGGCACCGCCTGGGAGCGCCGCACCATCCGGAGCGCGCGCATCGCCGCCGCCGTCACCGCCCTGGCGGCCGCCGCCTTGGCATTCGCGCTGCAACACGCCGGCCTGCCGCTGTGGTTGGGCCTCGCCGCGGTCGCCGTTCTCAGCTGGCTCGTCCACGTCGGCGCCACCCGCAAACTCCGCCGTCGGCGCCGGATCCTCGCCGCGCCGTTCCCGGCCGAATGGGAGGCGATCCTGCAGGGCGATGTCGTGTATTTCCGCGCGCTTGTTCCCGACGAGCAGGTCCGTTTCCGGCGCGAGGTGCAGACGTTCATCGGCGAGAAGCGCATCACCGGGATCAAGACCGACATCGACACGCGGACGCTCGTTCTCACGGCCGCCAGCGCCGTCATCCCGATCTTCGGGTTTCCGGCGTGGGAGTGGGATCAGATCTCCGAAGTCCTCGTCTATCCCGGTCGCTTCGATAAGGGGTTCAACATCGCCGGCGGCGACGGCCGCAACACCCTGGGCATGGTCGGGACCGGTACGATGAACCGCTTGATGATCCTGTCCAAGCCGGACCTGATCCAGGGGTTCCGCAACGCGGCGGACAAGCGCAATGTCGGCGTGCACGAGTTCGCGCATCTGGTGGACAAGGCGGACGGCGCGATCGACGGCGTGCCCGCGGTCGGACTGGACCGGCGCACGATCGGGCCGTGGGTGGATCTGGTGCGGCGCAAGATGCAGGAGATCGAGGACGGCCAGTCGGATCTCAACCGCTACGCGCTGACCAACGAGGCGGAGTTCTTCGCCGTGGCGACCGAGTATCTCTTCGAGCGCCCGGACCTGATGCAGCGCAAGCACCCCGACTTGTTCGCGATGATGCAGCGGATCTTCGAGCAGGATCTGCGTGGTCGGATCGCGACCATGCGGACGGAGCTCAAGCGGGGGCCACAGCGATTCGGGCGGAACTCGCCGTGTCCGTGCGGCAGTGGCCTGAAGTACAAGAAGTGTTGCATGCGGAAGATGTGACCGGCGCGCGCCGCTAGTACGCGCTCACCTCGCCGTGGTCGATCCGCACCACGTCCAGTCCTACTCTCTCCGCCGTCATCTCCGGCCGACTCACCGCCACGAGGAACTCGCCGTGGACGAACAGGCGCCACGGATACCCGCGCAGATCGAGGCCGGCGGCGCCGGTCAGGGCCGGGAAGTTGTACGTGAGCGCGTAGCGGGAGTCGGTCGGTGCGGCGAAGATGAGGGCGCCGTCCCCGCTGAAGGCGAAGTGGTTGAACGAGTACGTGCCGCGCGGCAGGTTGCCCAGGTAGGCGCCCGTCTCGTCGGCGGCGTAGACCGAGCCCCAGGCGTGCGTCACGTAGTACTCGCCCGTGGGCGCCAGACCCAGGATCTTGTGATAGACGTAGCCGCCGGTGGGTGAGGACCAGCCGTCGCGGTCGAGGATGCGTCCGTCGACATCGCACACGTAGTGCGCCCGCGAAGGCGGCGAGATGGCCATGGTGATCTCGACCAGGCCGCCGCCGGGAACGCACTCGAGCCGGGTCCAGTCGTAGTGGCCGTTTTCGCTGGTCACGGTCCAGGTGGCGCGGTCGTAGGAACGCACGGTCGGCACGGACCATGTGCCGGTGCCCAGGGAGACGTAGACGTGCCCGAGGCCGTCGGCCGCGACCGATGCGATGCCGTGACCCATGGTGACGTGTTCCTTCTCTTCCAGCGTCGCGCCGTCCAGGACGGAGATGCCGTCGTCGTAACGCGCGATGTAGACTTCCACACCGAACCCGTTGTCGGCCACGTCCAGGTACTGGGCGAAGCCGTGGTCGAGCGTGCGGTCTGCGACCGTCTCGCGGGTCAGGTAGTTCATGGCCACGATACGGGACGCAGGCTCGGCGCGGTCCAGCAGGTAGACGATCGGCTCGGTGGGATGGTGCGCGGCGTCGTACGGCAGGAACGGCATGATGGCGCCGTTGGGCCGCGCGACCGTGCGCGGGCGGCTGTCCGCGGCCAGGTCGCCCTCGATCGTCACCGTCACCGCGTAGTGGACGTTTTCGGCCAGCGGCGGCAGGGCGTCCACGGCCGTGGTGTCGTCGATGGTGTGGATGAGGCGGACTTGTTCGCCGGCGGTGTCGTCCTCGTCGTCGACCCAGCGGCGGACCTCGTAGCTCGCGAAATCCGGTTCGTGGCTGCGGCTCCAGCGGAGGGCGACGCCGTCGATCGAGGCGGTCGGCAGGTCGAGGATTGCGCGTACGGGCAGGATGTTGTGGATCACGACAGCATCCGTGACCAGGAGGCCGTTCGAGACGGCGGCCGTCACCAGATGGGTGCCGCGGCTGAGAGGCGGCACCACCAATGTCGCGACTCCGCGGTCGGCCGTCGTCACCGTACCCAGGAAGCCGTCGCGATCGCTGAGCCATTGCACGGTCGCGCCGGCCACGAAGTCGTTTTCGTTCGACACCGTGGCTTGCAAGGTGAGCGTGTCCGACACCGAGGTCCAGACTTCATCCGTATTCGGTTGAAAGATGGTGATGTGGCTGGCGGAGCCGGGGCCGGTCGGGTCGTCGTCCTGGCACGCACCGAGGATGGTGACAATTGCCGTCAGCGCGAGAAGGAGCAGGGCGCACCGCGACATGGGAGACCTCCGGACTCGATTGGATAACGCAATTTCGGAAGATAGCATGGATTCGCACCCACATTCGTGCAGATTTATGATACCATTATTTCAATACGTGTCTTGGGTGGAACCACCCGTCACCAACCGGCAGTGCTTGAGAAGGGGAGTGGGGGCTCACCGACATCATGCCAATCAATCCCCACGCTTCACGTGAATGACGAATCGATATCCTGCCGCAATTCGACAAGGATCGGGCGCCATGATCAGAGCCATCGGGAAAAACGACCGGAGAACGGAACAGCAGATTCAGGAACACTACGATATCGAACGGGAACTCGCGGATCGGCTCCGCAATGCGCCGAAGAGCGAGCGCCGTACGCTCTATTCGGATCTTTACGACGAACTCTTCCAGCGCGTCCCCCATCATACGCAGCTCACTCGAAAACAATCTCCCCAGTGGCGGCGACGGGCCATCGCGTTCCAGATGAACGTTCTCCGCGGTTTTCTGGATGAGGGCACCTCGTTTCTGGAGGTTGGGCCCGGCGACTGCGCTCTCGCGTTCCATGTCGCCGAACACGTCAAGAACGTCGTCGCGGTCGACGTCAGCGAAAACATCACGAACTCATCGGACTCGCCGGACAATTTCGAACTGATCCTATCCGACGGCAGCAGCATCCCGGTACCGGAGAACAGCATCCACGTCATCTACTCGAATCAACTCATGGAACATCTCCATCCGGACGACGCATTCGATCAACTCGGTAACATCCTGCGGGCACTCGTTCCCGGGGGTGTCTACCTTTGCATCACACCCAATCGATTGAGCGGCCCACACGACATCTCCAAGTACTTCGACACCGAGGCGACGGGATTCCACCTCAAGGAGTACACCGTTTCGGAGTTGAGCGCGCTGTTCCGGAAGGTCGGGTTTACAAAGCTGAGGATGTCGATCGGCGCCAAGGGTCGGTATGTGCAGATTCCCGTGTTCCCCGCCGTCTGGTGCGAAAAGGTGCTTGAGTTGATTCCCCGACGTTTGCGACACAAGCTGGCGACCAATAAGGTGGTTGCAAACCTGATCAGCGTTCGCTTGAGCGGAGTCAAGCCGGGTTCTGCGAACAATGATGCTCAATAACTGGCGGCGCCGCTCCAGGGGCGCCGGAGATGGCGCTTGGTCCGCAACCGCTGCCTCATTCATGGTATGATCATCCCATATCAATTTCCTGGATCGGGGGACTCCATGAAACACTTCGTATTCATCGCACTGGTCGCGACCCTGTGGGCCTGCGGGGTCGGCGCCTCGGAGTACCTGCCGCTCGAGCCGGGACTCGAGTGGACGTATGACTGCGGATCTTACGAAACCCACGCGGTCGTCTGTCCGCCCGAGACCGTTGCCGGTGTTGAGGTCGTACCGTTGTCGTTCACGTGGCCGATGTGCAACGGGCGTACCTATCACCTTCTCGACGATTCGGCCGGCCCGTGGCTGTTGGGCCTGACGGTGGACGATCCGTCGTGTGACGGTTTCGATGGTCATCCCGGACTGTTCTTTCCGCTCGTGCGGCTCTTCGATCTTCCCCTGGTTGCAGGGACGCAGTCCCTCGGGCCGATCGAATTCGTTTCGGGGAACATGATCATGTTGCGGACCGTCGGTGAGGAAACTCAGTTGGAGACGCCCCATGGTTCCTACGCCGTTCGTCCCATTACATTGATATTCGTACCCCACATAGATCTCAGCGTGAGATTCTATCTGAATCGTGAACTCGGGCCGGTGGGATACGAAGAGTGTCTGCTCACGGAGACCGATGTTCCCGTTGCGGCCAAGAACCGTTCATGGACGGAGATCAAGGCCCTGTTTCGATGAACCGTTTCAGGCTTGCGATCACTCCGTGGACGCGGGGGAGATCCGACTGTGAGTTCCTGTCCGAGAACTTCACGCTGACGTAGCCGCCGCCGAATCATCCCCTCAGCCCGTATCCCGGATCGCTTTGGCCTTCCCCGCGCACACGTCTTGTGGCACGATCTCGTCCGGTATGCAATGCGATCGGCCCACAGCGTCGCGGAAAGATCCGACCGGGAGAGAGCGATGATGTCAAGGACGTGCTTGATTACCGCTTTGTTGTTCGTCTCCGTCGCGGGCTTCGCCTCGGCCGGCGCCGCGCCGCCGGTCACCCACGGCAGCCGGCTGCGCGTTTCGATCGTCGGCAAGACCGAACCGTTGACCGGCACGGTGTCGGCGCTGAGCGACACCGCGGTGACGATGCAGGTCGGCCCGATGACGCGTATCATTCCCTGCGACCGGATCGAGCACGTATCCATCAGCCGTGGAAAACG
>CAZJMO010000246.1:0-261 GCA_964547085.1 uncultured Fibrobacteraceae bacterium
GATGTGCGCCGAGTTCGCGCTCGAGTTCTCGTCCACCGTGGTGCCGACGAACCTCAGCGTCCACCCGGACGTCTCCGTGATCCTGGGGGCGCCCGCCACGGGAGCGAGCATCTGCTTCCTCTCCTGCCGCGACGACTGGACCTGGGCGTGCCGCCAGACCATCGTCGTGATGGACGGGCAGCCCGCCTCCGTTCGTGTCGTCGACCACCCGACGGCGGGAATGGTCAAGGTGGCCACCTGTCTCGAGGATTTTCCCATCGA
>CAZJMO010000246.1:284-5521 GCA_964547085.1 uncultured Fibrobacteraceae bacterium
GTCCGCTCGACGTCACGCCGCCGATGCACGGCATGGTGTCGGTGACCGGCTCGCGGTCGCTCGTGGCGCGGTTCAGCGAGATCCTCTTCCCCTACGGCATGGACGACCCGGCGAACTACCTCGTCTACGAGACGGGCTGGCCCGATTCTCCGATCGAGGTCGTCAGCGCCGAGCGTTCGGGAGGGGGCGACGTCGCCCTCCTCGAGCTCGCCATACCCCTCGTCTCCGGCGTGGGATACACGCTCCGGGCGTCGAACCTCGTCGACATGGCCGGCAATCCCCTCGCCGGGTCCCCGGCCACCTTCATGGGGCAGGATGCCGATCCGCCGACGATCCTCTCGGCCTCCGTTTCGTCGGAATCCCTCCTCGTCCTGGTGTTTTCCGAACCCCTCGAACCGGCGATGGCGGAAGAGATCGATAACTACTCCATCACGCCGGCGGGGTCCGCTCCCGTGCCGGCGGTCGGGTCGGCGCATCTCCGCGCGGACGGCTGGACGGTCGACCTGGCCGTTTCCCCGGGATTCGTGGCGGGGGAGAGCTACCTCGTGCGCGCCGACGACGTCGTCGACCTCTCCGGCAACCCCGTCGGGCCGAACGGCGTGTGGTTCTCCGTGGACGATCTGCAGCCTCCCGGCGTCCTCTCGGTCCGCGCCCTCTCCCTCTCGCAGGTCGAGGTCGTCTTCACCGAGCCGATCGATCCGGCGAGCGGCGCGAACGTCGGCCACTACCGCGTCTACCCGAGGACGAACCCGTCCGCCGAGGTGCCGGTGTCGAACGTCTTCGTCGAGGGGGCCACGGCCAGGCTCGTCCTCGGCGGGGAACTCGTCTCGACGGCGTTCTACACCCTCGCCGTCTCCGGGGTCGAGGATCTCGCCGGGAATCCCGTGCCTCCAGGCACCACGGTCGATTTCACCGTCGGCGACATCACCCCGCCGCGGCTGATGGCCATCACCGCCGAGGACTACACGACGATCCTGGCCTGCTTCAACGAGCCGATGGATTCGGCGTCGATCGCCCATCCGGCCAATTTCACCCTCTTCGAGTACTTCGATCCCTCGGTCGAGGTCGACGTCGTCGCCGCGGAAGCGGCTCCCTGGGAGCCGTACGATGGATACTGGTGCTCCCGGCTCACCCTCGCCGACAGCCTCGTCGAGAGCCGCCGCTACACCCTGCGGGCCGAGGGGGTCACCGACGAGGCGGGGCTCGAAATCGATCCGGAATACGACGAGAAATGGTTCGTGATGCCCGAGCGCGACCGGCCGTCGATCACCGACGTCGAGGCGCTCACGCTCGAACGGGTCCGCGTGACCTTCAGCGAGATGATGGGCCTGGGATCGACGATGGACCCGGCGAGCTACGGGGTGTGGGAGCGTGACGACTCGACCGTCGTCGTGCCCGTCGACTCGGTCTATCCCGGCGCCGGGCTGCAGACCTTCGACCTGGTTCTCGGCGGCTCCCTCGACGCGACCGTCTGGTATACCCTCAGCGCCGCCGGCGCCGAGGACATCGTCGGGAACGAGGTCGGCCCCGGGCGCGAGGTCGATTTCCATCCGAGCGACCACCTGCCGCCGATGATCGACCACGCCGTCGGCGCCGGCGAGTACCTCGTCGACGTCGTCTTCAGCGAGCCGGTCGAGGATGCCTCCGCGACGGAGGCATCCAACTACGCGGTCTTCCACGACCACAATCCGTCGAGCGAGCTCCCGGTGACCGGGGCCGTGCTCGGCCCGGACACCGTCACCGTCACGCTCACGCTCGGCGCGCCCCTCTGGCATTACAGCACCTACACCGTCTCCGTGTCGAACGTGCGGGATCTCGTCGGGCGCGAGATCGCGGAGGGAAGCTGGGCGGATTTCGTCTGGCCGGACACGACGGCCCCGGCAATCGACTCGGTCGAGGCCCTCTCGCCGAGCCGGCTCCTCGTCTGGTTCGACGAGCCGGTGTCGAGCGCGTCGGCGGGGGAGACGGAAAACTGGTCGCTCGCGCCCGAGGGCGCCCCGGCCGACTCCGTGCCGATCTCGTCGGCCGTTCCCGAGGCGGACGGATTCTCCGTCACCCTCGAGCTCGGCGAGGCCCTTGCATTCGAGACGCCGTACCGTCTCGGCGCGCCGGGCGTCGAGGATCGCTCGGGCAATCCCGTGGGGCCGGAAAACGAGTACGTCTTCGCCCTCGCTGACGTCTTCCCGCCGCCCCTCGACGCGGTCGGCGCCGACAGCGACTCCTCGGCCGTCCTGTACTTCGACGAGATCCTCGACGGGGCGACCGCCTCCGATCCCGCGCACTACGCGGTTGTTCCCTCCGGCCTGCCGGAGGAGGAGCTCGCCGTCCTGTCGGCGTCGCTCCTCGCGGCGGGCGACCGGGTGCGGCTTGTCGTCGACGGGCGGTTCGAGCGATACGTCGTCTACGTCGCCGAGGCGGTCGGCGTCGAGGACCTCGAGGGGAATCCCACCGTCTCGGGGACCGCGATGACCTTCGTGCTTCCCGACTCCCTCCCGCCGGCCATCGTGAGCGCCGGGGCGGTCTCCCGGACCGTCGTCGACGTCGTCTTCGACGAGCGGATGGACCCGGCCTCGCTCGCCGTGGCGGCGAACTACCGTCTCGCGGCGGCTGCCGACACGGCAGAGCTCCACGCGGTTGTGGCGGCCTCGCCGCTGGCCGATCCCGCGGCCGTCCGCCTCACCGTGGAGACGCTCGAGTACGGCGTCCTCTACCGGTTGACCGTATCGGATGTCCTCGATCTCGCCGGCAACCCGATCGTCCCCGGTTCGAGCGTCGAGTTCACCGCCCTCGACACGACGCCCCCCGAGCTCGTCTCGGTGGGCATCGTCGGCGCGACGGGGCTCTCGGTGCGCTTCTCCGAGCCGGTCGACACGACGACCGCGGGCGACCCGTCGCACTATGCCGCCTGGATGAGCGACTACCCGTCGGAGACGATCGCCATCACAAGCGCCGTGCCGTCCGGCGACCGCGTCTCCTTGACGCTCGCCGAGTCGCCCGCGCCGAACGTCTACTATACCCTGTCCGTCACGGGGGTCGAGGACCGGCAGGGGAACGTCATCGTTCCGGACAGCCGCCTCGAGTTCAGGCGGGTCACCCTGCCCCCGGCCGGCTACGTCGGCCTCTTCCTCGACGGGCAGCATACGAACTCCTGTTTCGAGAGCCCCGGCGGCTTCATCCCCTTCGACATGTGGGTGTGGTGCCTGCCGAGCGACCGGGGGATGATGTGCGCCGAGTTCATGATCTCATACCCGCAGAACGTCATACCGGCGACGGTGACCGACAGTCCGCTCCTCTCCGTCTATCTCGGCAGTCTCGCGACCGGGATGAGCGCCTGTCTCTCCGAATGCTCGATGGAATGGACCTGGCTCTTCCGCCAGACCTGCTACCTGACCGACATGAACGCGTCGAGCATCCGGATCGTTCCGCATCCCGACGTGGGCGTCATACAGTTCGCCAACTGCGATGCCGGCTACCCGCTCCAGCCGTGCTACGTCATGACGCATCTCTACCTGAACGACTGCTGGTTGCCGGGGACCCTCCTCGAGAGTTTCGACGCGGCCTTCTCTGGCGGCGGCATCGAGCTCACCTGGACGCTCTCCGAGATCGACGACGACGTCTCGTTCGTCGTCTCCCGCGCGGTCGAGGGGGCGGACGGGTGGACGGCGCTCGATGCGGCCCGCATCGAGCGAAATGATCTCGTCTTCACCTTCGTCGACCGGGAGGCCCCCGGCGGGGCGAGCTACGTCTACCGCGTCGCCTGCGAAAAGCCGGGGGCCGACGAGCCGCGCGTGCTCTTCGAGACGGAGCCGGTCGAGGTGCCGCGACTGCCGCTCGCCCTCGGCCAGAACCGCCCCAACCCCTTCAACCCCGCGACGGAGATCCGCTTCCGGCTGCCGTCAGGCTGCCCGGTGCGGCTCGACGTCTTCGACGTGTCCGGGCGGCTCGTGGCCACGCTCGTCGACCGGACGCTCCCTGCCGGCGAGCACGTCGCCGCGTGGGACGGCCGCGACGCGCGCGGTTCGGCCTGCTCGAGCGGCATCTACTTCTACCGCCTCGCGGCGGGCAAGGAGCGGCTCTCGAAAAAGATGGTGCTGCTCAGGTGACGGGCCCCGGGCGATTGGAAAACGAACGGGGGAGCGGCACGGGCCGCTCCCCCGATTCGTTTCGGCGAGTCTCGTTTCCGGCGGATCAGTCGTATCCGGCGAGCCGCCGGTCGCCCGGCGCCTCGCGGCGGAGCCGCGCGAGCTGCGCCGCAGCTTCCCCGCCCCGGCCGCAGCGCTCGAGCAGGTCGAGGTAGAGGAACTCCGCCTCGATTGCGAGCGACTCGCGGTCCGGGTCGCCGGGGGCGATCTCGGAGTTCCGGCAGCCCTCCTCGAAGGCCTCGAGGGCCTCGCCGGGCCGGCCCAGGGCGATGAGGGTGCGCGCGAGGTCGTCGAAGCACGAGCGGTGATCCGGCGCGAGCTCGGCCGAGCGGCGCAGGCAGTCGAGGCTCTCCCCGAGTCGGCCGAGATCGCGGTAGGCGATGCCCAGCTTGTGGAAGGGGCAGGCGTAGTCCGGCTCCTCGGCGCAGAGTTGTTCGAAGAGGCGGGCCGCCTCCCGCGTGCGGCCCATGTCGAGCTGTACCTGCGCGAAATGCCGCCTGCAGCGACGGTCGAGCTCGCCGTGGTGCAGGCGGAGGGTGTCGAGGCAGCGCTCGATCTCGGCGAGGTGCAGGCGGCAGATGTCGATCGCCGCCGCGAGGGAGTCCGATTCCGTTCCGCGCAGCGAGAGGTAGAGCTCTTCGAACGCCGCGGGCCCCGGCGACCGGGCGTAGTCGGCGACGGCGTCTTCGGGGACGGGCGCCTCGTCTGGCGCCGCGCAGCCCGCGGCCAGGGCGACGGCCGCTGCGAGCACCGCGAATCGTTTCATCGGAACCCTCCCGTGTCACCGCTCACGCATCGCCTCGCGGACGTTGTCGACGACGTAATCGATCTCCTCGTCGGCGAGCTTCGGGTAGAGGGGGAGGCTGATCGTCCGCCGGCCGATCTCCTCGGCGACGGGGAACATCCCCTCGGCATAGCCGAAGGTCTCGCGGTACCACGTGAAGAGGTGGATCGGGTGGAAGTTGAGCGAGAGGCCGATCCCGCGGTCCTGGAGCCGGTCCATGATCCGCAGCCGCCGGTCGGCGTCGACGAGGAAGGTGAAGAGGTGGTAGCTGTGCACGCCGTCGGGGAGCGCCTCGTGCAGCTCGATCCCGT
>CAZJMO010000247.1:0-5511 GCA_964547085.1 uncultured Fibrobacteraceae bacterium
GGATGGCGTCCGGGGTAATGGTTTTTCCGAGAATCACTTTGCTGATTTTCAGGCCGTTTTTTTCGTCGTTATGCAGGGCTGATTCAGACAGGTAGCCGGCCGGTGTCTCGTATACCGGCGTGTTGTCGATCGGCGACGGGCCGAGCGAACCGGCCTCTTTAATAGCATCGATATCGAGACCGTCGGTGGTGTCGGCGAAGAAACGCAGCCGCTGCCGCGTCTCCTCGGGCAGTTCTTTGGAGGACACCAGCCAGCACGACGACCGGCCGCCGCCGCGGCCGATACGGCCGCGGAGCTGATGGAGCTGCGCCAGTCCGAACCGCTCCGGCCCGTGGATGACCATCCACGTCGCCTCGGGCACGTCGACGCCCACCTCGACGACCGTTGTCGCCACCAGGACGTCGATCTCGCCGGCGGTGAACGCCTCCATCACCGCCTGCTTGTCCCGCGACTTCAGCTTGCCGTGAACCAGCCCGACCCGCGCATCGGCGAACGGTCCGGCCGCCAACGTCTCCGCCTCGGCGACCGCCGCCCGGGTGTCGGTATTCTCCGACTCCTCGACGACCGGGTAGATCACGTAGCCCCGGTGCCCGTCGGCGAGCAGCCGGCGGCACTCGGCGTAAATCGCGTCCTCCCGCTCGTCGGTCTCCAGATGCGTCGTCACCGGGACGCGCCCGGCCGGCATCTCGTCGATGATCGAGAGGTCGAGGTCGCCGTAGAGCGTCATCGCCAGGCTGCGCGGGATCGGGGTCGCGCTCATGACCAGCAGGTGCACGGGCAAGTGATCCTCGTCGATGGCGCTGCGGCCGCGCTGGCGGACCCCGAATCGGTGCTGCTCGTCGACGATCGCCAGCGCCAGCCGCGGCAACCGGACCTGATCCTGGATCACGGCGTGGGTCCCCACCAGCAGGTCGACCTCCCCGCTGCCGGCGGTCGCCAGGATGCGTTTGCGCTCGCTCGACGGCGTCGACCCCGTCAGCGTCTCGACGACCAGGCCCAGCGGTTCGGTCAGCCGGCGCAGCGTGCGTCCGTGCTGGTGCGCCAGGACCTCCGTCGGGGCCATGAGCAACGCCTGGTAACCTTGTTCGATCACGAAGAGCGCGCCGATGAGCGCGACCAGCGTCTTGCCCGAACCGACATCGCCCTGCAGCAGACGGTGCATCGCCCGGCCGCTTCGCAGATCGGCCAGGATCTCCGCCAGGACACGGCGCTGGGCGCCCGTCAAGGCGAACGGCAGGGCACCGACCAACGAACCGGTGAGGTCGCCCGGCCGGGCCAGCTCGATCCCGGGACGATCGCCCGACCGACCGCGCCGGAGCGCCATGATCAGCTGGATCTCGAGCAGTTCCTGATAGACCAGCCGGCGGCGGGCGCGGTCCAGTTCGGCTGGGTCGGCCGGATAGTGCGCGCCCTTCAGCGCGGTCGCCAGATCGGGCAGGTCGCGGCGACGGCGCAGGTCGGCAGGGAGCGGGTCGACCAGTTGCGGGGCGAGCTCGCCGAGGGTCGCGTGGATCAGCTTGCGCAGCCAGTGCTGGCCGATGCCGGCGGTCAGCGGATAGACCGGCACCAGCCGTCCGGTGTGCAGTCCCTCGCCGCCGTCCAGGACCTCGAAGTCGGGATGCGCCAGTTGCCGGCGGCCGCCGTGGCGCTGGACCACGCCGCTGAGGACCACCTTCAAGCCGCTGCGGAACTGCTTCAGCACGAATCGCTGGTTGAACCAGACGCAGAAGATCACGCCGCTCTTGTCGGCCACCGCGACGGTCTGCAGGCTACCGCCACGACGGGTCCGGTGCTCGCTGCAAGTGAGCACCTCGCCCTGGATGGTCGCGATCTGCCCGATCTGCAGCCGTCCGATGGGCACGACCCGGGTCCGGTCGAGGTGCGTGCGCGGCATGTGTCGGATCAGGTCGCCGGCCGTCTCTATGCCCAGACGTCTCAAGGCCACGGCCCGCTGGGGGCCGACGGTCTTGAGGAACTGGACCGGACTGTCCGGAGTCAGAGGCTGCGTCTTCATGGTCTCGCGGGGTCAGGGGAAGACATCGGGCTCGGCTGCATCGTATCCCTCGGCGCGAACCGGCGCAACGACGGTCGTCCGCCGCCGCTAGCGGACGCGCCTGAAGAAGTGCAGCCGCCCCTCGGCGTCGATCGCCGGGCTCGTCTGACCGGGCGCCAGCGCGTTGATCGCCGCCTGAAGCGGTCCCATCATGTCAGCCGGATCGACCCAGCCGATGTCCCCGCCGCGGACCGCGGTCGGCCCGATCGAGAATCGCGCGGCGAGCGCGGCGAAGTCCGCCCCGGCCTCGAGCGCCGTCCGGACCTGGTCGGCCGCGGCTGGATCGTCGGTGACGATGTGCAGAAGATGGACCTTGCCCTCGCTCAGCGCCGCGGCCGCCTCCGCCGAATCACCGCGCAGCCGGATGCGCCACTGCTCCAGTTCCGCGCTTGCCTCGGGATCCATCGACTCCAGCCTCTCGACAACCGCCAGCGCGTCCTCCGCGCGGCCGGCCGCCTCGTACATCTGCGCCAGCACGACCTGCGCCTGCAGATACGACGGATCCAGCGCCACGGCACGCTCGATCTCCGCCAGCGCCGCATCCCGGCGGCCCTCTTTTTCCAGGTGGACGCCGTAGTTGAAGTGGCCCGTGGGATCGTCCGGGCTCTGTTCCAGATAGACGCTGAACTGCTCCCCGGCCGCCTCGTACTGTCCGAGGATCTCCAGCGCATTGGCCAGGTTGAAGCGGTTGCGGGGGTTGTCCGGATCCAGCCCGACCGCGTGTTCCAGGGCCACGGCCGCGGAATCGACCTCGTCGAGCGCGAACCAGGCCTCGCCCAACCCGCCCCAGGTCGCACCCGACGGCAGCGTGGCGACCGCGTGGCGGAAAATGTCGACCGCGTCGGCCGGTTTGCCCGCGAGAATCGTCAATTCGCCCAGGACCACGAGGTTGTCCTCGGTCTCGCCTTCGACGCGGATCATGTCGGCCCAGTGGGTCGCGGCCTGGCCCCACAGTCCCTTGCGCCGCGCCAGATCCGAGAGCGTCTTGTGCAGCCACGGCTCGTCCACGCCCTGCAGACGGAGCTGGTGCAGGAGGTTGTACGCCTTCGCCGTATCCCCGCGCTGCAGGTGCAGCTGGATCAGCCCCTCGAGGATCCCCGCGTGCTGGATGTCCTCAGCAAGTCCCTGCTCCCATTGCGCCATGGCGCCGTCGGGATCGCCGTTGATCAACAGGGCCCGGCCGTACCAGTAACGGACGTTCGCGTTGTCGGGCGCGATCGCCAGGGCCCGCGCACCGTACGCGACACCCTCGCCGGCCCGCCCCTGGATGGTCGTGATCATGGTCAGCGGCAACAACGCCAGCAGCGAATCGCCGGACTCGAGGCATTGCACCAGCAACGGCTCGGCGCCCAGATAGTTGTTCGCCACGAAGAGTTGCCGTCCCGCCTCGCACGGATCCTCGACGGCGACCTGGGCCGCGGCAGGGCCGCCCACCGAAAGGCAGGTCAGGATGAGCCAACACGAACACGAGAATCGAGACACGAACGGACTCCTCGTCGACGGATCGGGAACGCCGGCTCAGTGCCGACATCACGCGCCATAAGATAAGGATTCGGGGAACCCGGAGAAAGCCGGATCCCAGGTTTCAGGCCAGCCAGCGTCTCACCGGCGCCAGCCAGAAATCAGTCGACAGCCACGACCAGCGAAGGTCGTCCGGCCGCACCGAGCCGTGCCGCGTCACCAGGGACTCGGCCTCCACGCCGTGGCCCTCGTGCCGCAGCTTGCAGCAGATCTCCGGCACCCAGCTGTCCGGGATGCCCACGCGCACGGCCAGGTCCTCCGGCAACGGCATTCCCGCCTGCCCGGCCGCACGAACGAGCAAGCGCCCGGTCTCCTCGTCGGCCAGGTCGGCGTCCAGCAGCGCGCGGGCGAGCGCCACGGCACCCGCCGCATCCCCGCCCAGTAGGCACGCGTGGGCCGCCAGTTGCATCCAGGAAGCCGCCTCGGGATCGGCATCCTGCTCCACGGTCGGGGTCGGTTCGATCAACGTCGGCACACAATCGCGGGCCACGTCCAGGCGCGCCCGCAGCAGGAGAGGCCGCGCGTCCTGCTCACCGGCAGCCGCCTGTGGCCAGTGCCCCAGAAGCGCCTCGGCGGCCGACCACTGGTTGTGCCGCAACATCAGGGCGACGCGGAAGAACAGCAGTTCCGGGTCCGCGTGCCAGATGGTGCAGAGATCCTCCAGCCGCCGTCGCGCCGCATCCGTCCAGCCGCTCAGATCGTCGCAGGCGACCAGCAGGAGTTCGGCGCGCGCGAATTGCCGGGGCAGATCGTGCCAGTTCTCGAGGAACCCGCGGCACGCATCGAGGTCGTCCAGCAGGAGCGCCAGCACGGCGCGCAGATAGGCCAGGAAGAGTTCCTCGTGGCGACCCGCCGTGCCCTCCAGCCGGGGCACCGCGTCGGCCAGGAACTCCTGCGCCGCGAGCACGTCGCCCTGTTCGGCGAGGATCAGCCCCTTCAGGCTGACCGCGGTGCGATACCGCTCGTTGATCGCCAGCGCCGCATCGGCCTCGGCCAGCGCCGCCTCGACGTCGCCCGTCTGGTACAGCGCCGCTGCGTACTTCGCGTGGATGTCGGGGTATCGCGGGTGGCGCTCCGTCAGCGTCCGGAATAACTCGAGACCATCGGCCCAGCGCCCGGCACTGCAAAGCGCCACGGCCTCCGTCATCCCGTTCTTGACGTCGCCCCCGAGCGCGTTGCTGCGCAATCGTTCGAGGAGGTCCGAGGGAAGACTATCGACCGCGAACGGCGCCGCATCGGCGAGCGTCCGGTTCAGCACATGGTTCACGCGACGGCCGCTCTCGACCAGCTTGTCGAGGCTCGCCACGGTTTCCTCGCGCCGACCGAGCGCCTGCAGGGCGCATGCCTCCAGGAGCCTCGCCTCGCAGTAGTCCGGGTTTCTGCGAAGCGCCTGACGGGCCGATTCGAGGCCCGCACCCCAGTCGCCCGCGAAGCCGGACGCGGCGCCGGACAGGAACTGGAGATCCGGAAACTCCGGCCATTTCCCGGCGGCCTCGTTGAGATGTCGGGCAGCGGATTCCAGATCGCCGGCATGCAGCGCGCGGCGTCCCTCCGCGACCAGCGACTGACGCAGATAGAGTCCCGCAAGCGAACCTCGCGGCGAGCCGGGTTCCTGCTCGAAGGTCGGCCGCAGCAGCGGGATCGCAGCTGCCGGTTCACCCTGCTCGAACAGCACAACGCCTTCGCTGTAGGCGTCGCCACCCCGCCCCCCGAAGAGCTTGCGGAAAAAGGTCATCTCAGTCCACGTACTTCCTCTCCCAGGCAGGCCGGAACTTGTCGTCGCCGAGCACCGTGCTGCGGAACCTCTGCGGCGCCGGCGAGGCTTCTCCCGTCGCGGCGGGATGCTCGCGGCGCGCAACGCCCGTCGGGCGGCGGAACCGTCTACTCGTGTCGGATGGTTCCTTCACGGTCGGCGTTTCGGCCACACGACTCGCGCC
>CAZJMO010000248.1:0-3629 GCA_964547085.1 uncultured Fibrobacteraceae bacterium
CATCGTCCTGCAGCATGTCGCGCGCGAGCTGGCCCACCGCGGCATGAAGATGCGCCGCGGACGCTACAACTTCACCGCCACCAAGGAAACGCCGCCGGGCGTCCGCTGGCGCATGAACATGGATGTGCAGGGACTGCTGATGGAGGCCGCCCGTCGGGTCGACGAGGAGACCGAGGTCCGGCGGATGCTGCCGAGCCAGACGGTCACGTTCCTGCAAGGCGAAACACCGCCCCCGCCCGACGCTCTCTCGCCCACCGGCCGTCGGATCATCAAGCTGGCCCTGGGCGGACGAATGCTCGGCGAGGTCATCCGGCTGGCACGGGTCGACAGCTTCACCACGCGGGAGATGCTCAAGAAATTCGTCGAGGAAGGCTGGCTCCAGGCGATCGTGCCGGTCAGCGAGGAGGATCCCGACAGCGCCAAGCAGGCCGCCGGCCGGCGCCGCCGTCGCCACAGCGACGTGAAGAAACCGCTTCTGAGCATGATCGTGGTCGTGCTGGCGATCGGGTTCGGCGTCTTCCGCTGGATGCCGTTGATGCTGGGAGAAACGGCGCTCATCGGCCTGGCCGCACCCGCGTGCGAGCGCGGCGTGCCGGCCGACCAGGCGGTCCCGGTGTCGTGGCTGGGCGAGGATCAGCAGGCCTGCCGGATGCTGCGGCTGCGCCAGATCCGGACCGAGGTCGGCGCCGCGGCCCGGCAGTATCGAGCCGAACACGGCGCCTACCCGGAAACGCTCGAACACCTCGTGGATGAGGGATTGCTGGCCCGCGACACGCGCCGGACCATCGACCGGCTCGGCTGGCAGTACGCCCGCCAGAACGCCGGCAAGACCTACCGGCTGATGATCTGATCCTCGTTCGACCGCCCGCCCGGCCTATGGGCGGCGCAGACCAGACGGTCCGGGTCGAACCACTCCCGCGCGCAACGGAGCACCGCCTCGCCGTCGACCGCATCCACCTTCGCCACCAGCTCGGTCACCGGGATGAAACGCCCGAAGAAGATCTCGTTCTTCGCCGCGCGGTACATCTGGTTGTGGACGCCCTCGAGCGCGAAGACCACCTGTGACTTGATCTGCGCCTTGTTGCTCGCCAGCTCGCTGTCGGTGGGACCCTCGGCGCAGAGCCGCCGGTACTCGCGGCGGATCACCTCGCGCACCCGCTCTTCCTTCTCCGGCGTGCAGCAACCCGCGCAGCTGACCAGACCGGTGTCCGGCCCCATGTCGGCGTACGTGTAGACGGTGTAGGCCAACCCCTCGCGCTCACGAACAGCCTGGAAAATGCGGCTGCTCATGCCCCCGCCCAGGATGTTGCTCGACATCAGGACCGGCACGCGGTCGGGGTGGTTGGAGGACACGCCGAGATTGCCGATCTCGAAGTAGGTCTGCAGCACCGGGCTCTGGATGATCAGTTCCGACGCGGATCGCGCGCCGGAGTCGGGTCCGTCCGCATCACCGGCCGCGGCACCCGAGCCGTCGGCGGCGACCAGGCCGTCGAACGCCTGGACGACCAGGTCGCGATACGCCGGCGTGAGGTTTCCGGCCAGAGAGAGGACCAGATTGGAACCGGCGAAAAGCTGCCGGTGCTCCGCACGCAGGATGTCGGCATCCAGCGCGCGGACCGTCTCGGGCGTACCCAGGATGGGCCGACCGCGACGATGTTTCTGGTAGACGTGCGCCGAGTAGGCGTCGTGGAGACGGTCCTCCGGCGTGTCCTGGGCTTCCTGGATCTCCTCGCAGACGACATCCTGCTCCAGCGCGATGAGGTCCGGATCCAGGGACGGCCGCAAGAGCATGTCGGCCAGCACGTCCAGCGCCTGCGGGAAGAACTCCGGCAGCACCTTGATGGAGAACGCCACGTAGTCCTTGGTCGTGAACGCGTCCACCGAGGCGCCGAGCGAATCGAAAGCTTCGGCGATCTCGAGGGCCGACCGCGAGGTCGAGCCCTTGAAGACGATGTGTTCGAGGAAGTGCGAGATCCCCTCGCGGCCGGCGACCTCGTCGGCGCTGCCGTGGCGCAGCCAGACTCCGAGGCTCACCGCGTGGGCGGTGGCCACGGGCACTTCCAACAACACCGCCCCGCCGGAGCGGAAACTCCGGCGGGGCGGCTGTTCACCGTTGTAACGGCCCAGGTTCACGCTATCGGCGTCCGCGGCCGCCGCGGCTGCCGCCACGGTCGCTGCCGCGTCCGCCACGGTCACCGCTGCGTCCACCGCGGTCGCCGCCACGAGGACCACGGTCCTGCTGCGCCATCTCTTCGTAGCCTTCCGGCTTGGGCAGCAGAGCCTTGCGGCTCAGGCGCACCTTGCCGGTGCGGCTGTCGACCTCGACCAGCTTGACCTGGATCTCCTCGCCTTCCTGGAGCACGTCGGAGACGTCGCCCACGCGGAACCACTCCAGTTCCGAGATGTGCAACAGCCCTTCCTTGCCGGGCAGGTACTCGACGAAGGCGCCGAAGTCCACGATCGAGACCACGCGGCCGTCGTACGTCCGGCCCACCTCGGGCTCGGCCATCATGCCGCTGATCCACTCCATGGCCGCCTTGCCGCCGGCCTGGTCGGTCGAGGAGATGAAGACCATGCCTTCGTCATCGACCTCGATGTTGGCCCCGGTCGACTCCTGGATCTTCTTGATCATCTTGCCGCCCGGGCCGATCAGCTCGCCGATCTTCTTCACCGGGATCTGGATGGTCTCGATCTTCGGAGCGAACACGGACATCTCGGTCCGCGGCTCGCTCAGGCACTCGGCCATCTTGTCCAGGATGTGGAACCGGGCGTTGCGGGCATCGGTCAGCGCCTGGGTGAAGATCTCACGGCTGATGCCACCGATCTTGGTGTCCATCTGGAAGGCCGTGATGCCGTCGCGCGTACCGGTAACCTTGAAGTCCATGTCGCCGAGATGATCCTCCAGGCCGAGGATGTCGGTCAGCACCGCCACCTTCTCGCCTTCCTTGATCAGGCCCATGGCCACGCCGGCCACCGGACGCTTGATCGGCGCGCCGGCGTCCATGAGCGCCAGGCAGCAGGCACACACGGTCGCCATGCTGCTGGAGCCGTTGGACTCGAGGATGTCCGACACCAGACGGATCGTGTAGGGGAAGTCCTCGAGGTCGGGCAGGATGGCCTTGATCGAACGCTCGGCCAGCTTGCCGTGACCGATCTCGCGCCGGCCGGTGCCGCTGTAACGACCAACCTCACCCACCGAGAACGGAGGGAAGTTGTAGTGCAGGTAGTACTTGCTCCAGTACTGGTCGGCGTTCAGCGGCTCGACGCGCTGCTCGGCCTGCTTGCTGCCGACGGTGCACGTGCCCAGCGCCTGGGTCTCACCGCGGGTGAAGAGGCAGGAACCATGCGCGCGCGGCAGGACGCCGGCCTCGATCGTGATCGGGCGCACCGTGGTCAGGTCGCGACCGTCCGAGCGCACGCGCTCGTCGAGAATCATGGTGCGCAGGTACTTCTTCTCCAGCTTGCCGAACATCGAGACGGCCTCGCCGTCGACCACGCCGTCGGCGTCGGTGCAGGCGGCCTTGACCTTGTCCTTCAACGCGGACATGGCCTCCGAGCGCGCGAACTTGCCGCGGGTGACCATGGCTGTCTTCATCTCGGCGCCGATGAGCTCCTCGACCTTGGCCAGC
>CAZJMO010000248.1:3639-5511 GCA_964547085.1 uncultured Fibrobacteraceae bacterium
GGAGAAACGAAGTTCCACTTCTCCCGGCCGCCGGCCTGGGCCACCAGCTCGCGCTGCAGCGCGTTCAGCTGCTTGATCCAGCCGTGGCCGAACTCGATGGCGTCCAGCAGCGCGTTCTCGTCGACCTCGAGGCATTCGCCCTCGATCATGCAGACGATGTCGTCGGTGCCGGCCACGATGAGATCCAGGTCGGACTCTTCGAGCTGCGTGATGGACGGGTTGATGACGTACTCGCCATCGATGCGGCCGACGCGCACGCCGGAAACGATCTCGTGGAACGGAACGTCGCTGAGGGCCAGCGAGCAGCTGGCACCGGTGATGCTCAGGACATCGGCGTGGAAATCGGTATCGGCCGAGATGATGAAGGCGACGATCTGCGTCTCGTGGCGGTAGCCTTCGGGAAACAGCGGCCGCAACGGGCGATCGATGAGCCGGGCCGACAGGGTCTCACGCTCGGTGGGACGCGCTTCGCGCTTGAAGAATCCGCCCGGGATCTTGCCGGCGGCGTAAGTCTTGTTGCGATACTCAACGAACAGGGGCAGAAAGTCCCGGTCGCTGGGGTTCTTGTCAGCCGTGACGGTCATCAGGGACATGGTGTCGCCCATGCGAACCACACAACTGCCGTTGGCCTGCTTGGCCATGCGTCCGGTTTCGAGGCTGAAGGTGGTGCCGTTCATTTCCAGACTGACAACGTGCTTTTCCATGATCAAATATCTTCCTTCCTAACCAACTGCTTGTGCCGGGCTGCCCGGATGGCGGGCCGGCTGTGTGCGTCCGGTCACGGGCATAAGGAATGGTCGCGAAGGCCATAGGCCCCCACGACCACGCCATATATATGACCGCGTTGCTGACCGGATGCCATGGGTTCCTCGGGGTCGACCCCGCAGGCCAAGCCGTCCTAACCGCGGAGACCAAGCTCCTTGATCAGGGCACGGTACCCCTCCAGATCCTTCTTCTTGAGGTAGTTCAGCAGTCGCTTCCGCTGGCCGACCATCTTCAGCAGACCGCGCCGGGAATGGTGATCCTTGGCGTGCATCTTGAAGTGGGCGGACAGGGTGTTGATGCGCTCGGTGAGCAGCGCGATCTGCACCTCGGGGGACCCGGAATCGTTGTCATGCTTCTTGTGCTTGGCAATGACCTGGTCTTTTTGTTCCTTGCTGAGCGCCATCGTCTAGAACCTCCAGATGATTACGAAACGCGAATGCGTCACGATGGCCGCAGGCCGACCTGCTTCCGGAACGCTGCCAATGGTTCACGACCGGAGAGCATGGATATCGGTTGACCCGCTACGAACTGTAGCGTGCCGTGAGGCACGCACAAGACGCGGACTTATTCCGCGCCATGCTGGCCGAATATAGGCAATCCGGTCGGTCTTGGCAAGACCGGTCCTCACGCCCTTCAGACCAGCTCGGATGAACTCAGAACGCCCCGTTTCCCCAGTTCGGCAATCACCTGCTGGACGCAGTCTTCGGGGCCGAAGCGGTCGGTCTCCAGGACGATTTCCGGCGATTCGGGTTCCTCATACGGCGCGCTGATGCCGGTGAACTGCCGAATGTCACCGGCGCGGGCCTTGCGGTAGAGCCCCTTGGGATCGCGCCGTTCGCACTCCGCCGGCGAGCATTTGCAGTGGATCTCGATGAAGAAGCCCACCGGAACCCTCCGTCGGGCCCGCGTCATGAGCGGAGCCCCGGAGGGATTCGTTGCAGGGGAGACGATCAGGCGCCGATTTCGACCTCGTCGTCGAACAACGCGTCGTCCATGACGCGATCGAACCGCGCCCCGTTCGCCTCCGATGCGGCCTTCCCGTTCGGCGTGGGAACCACGTCCATCAGCGGTCGGAAATCCGGCAACGGCGCCAATCCGTGCAGCGGC
>CAZJMO010000249.1:0-5505 GCA_964547085.1 uncultured Fibrobacteraceae bacterium
TGGTCTCCGAGCCTGTGAGCCTTCGCCCTTGGTCGTAGAGGTACTTGACCAGGTCACACCAGGTCGTCGCCGACGACGCGGCTGTCCCATTGGCCGAACGGGACGGTGCCGTCGGCGATCCACTCTCGGTCATGCGTGCCGCCTGGGAATCCGAAACGCGCCGGACGCGGACCGTCGAGCGACAGCATCAGGACATCCAGGGACGTCAGCGAAGGATCGGGCAGCGGCACGGTCTGGCCCTCGCAGCGCACCATGTTGGCGGCGCCGGACTCGCGCGGTCCGGTGCGGAACCGGACGCCGTCCCGCGTGAAGACGCGCGGCAGGACCTCCGCGGGCAGCGTGTGGCCGGCGCCGTCGAGATCGCCGTCGGTGGGCGCGTCGGCTGTGCTGATCCCGTCCAGGTTCCAGGGCAGATCGAGCGGCACGCTCGGCGTCGCGGCCAGAAGTTGCGCGGCCGGCGGCGGCGCGAGTTCGAGCGCGAACGTGCGCGGCTGGTACGGCTTCAGGTCGCAGACCAACGCGCCATCTTGCAGCGACACGTCTGCGCCGGCGGGGATCTCGACCTCGTCGGCGCGCAACTCGCGGAACGACAGCACCGGGGTCAACGTCGACACCGTGACGCCGCGGGCCGGCCGACCGGTGACTTCCTGCAGGCGTACGACCAGCCGGTCTTTGTCCTCGCTCTTCTTCACCGCGCGCACAGCCACGCGCGGATCGTCCACGCGGACCAGGGAAATCGCGCGGCCCCACGGTCCCGGCGTCTTGTCGAGCGCGCGGAACGCGAGCAGCGGCTGGTTGAGGCCGTCGGCCTGGCGCACGGCGTCGGTCCGCCACGCGTCGCCGTGGCCCATCATCGACACTATGACGCGGTGACGGCCCAGGTCCTGGCTCTTCTCGTCGTCGATCCACCGCCAGTTCTCGTTCACCGCCGGCGTGCGCAGCAACGACAGGCGCAGCGTCTGCTCGTCCGGGTGGTCCCAGCCGTGGCGGCCGTCGTTCATCACCGTCAGGCCGAACGCGCCCGACGCATCGGTGAGATCGGCCCAGCGTTGCGCGGGCACTTCGTAGAGCTTGGCGCGGTTGACGCCGCGCTCGATGGCGCCCAGGCCCAGGTCGTAGGTGACGGCGGTGTCGCGGGCGGTCGTCGTGAACTCAGCCTTGAGCAGGGTCGTCTTGGTGGCCCAGTCGATGTCCAGATCCCAGTCCAGCCGCGGGCCGGCCACCGTGAGCGTCTGGCGGAACACAGACCCGGCGGCCTCGTGGTGGAAGCGCAGCCGCGCGCACACCGGCCCGACCTCGACCGACAGCGGCTCGCCGCCGAGCGGGACCTCGGCGTAGGGCGCGGCCATGATGTCGTCGTAATCGATCTCCCAGGCGGCCCAGTTCGCGGGCGAGTCGTGCAGGAGTTGCAGGCGCGGCGGGGCGGCCAGGAGTTCGCGTCCGACGGTCTTGTCGAACAGCGAGGTGAGGCCGTCCTTGTCGAGCCGCAGGCGGTAGCGCGGGGTGTCCAGGATGCCGGTGCCGGCGGCCCAGGTAATGGGCGCGTCCGCCGACTTCGGCGCTACGAACGGAGCGACGTCGAAGACCGCATAGCCGCACGCGGGGACCGTGGCGAGGAACGCGGTCGAGCCGTCGTCGAGCGTCTGGAAGGGGACCTCGCGCCCGTCCGGACCGGTGACCGCGGCCACGGGCGCGACATCCTCGAGGCGCACCAGTTCGGTGCGATCGAACCCGAGCGGATTGAAGACGACGTACGGCTGGTGCTCGACCGCGGTGTCGAGGCCGCGGATGACGGCGTCGCCGGCGTGCGCGAGGACCTGCCCGAATTCCTGCTGGCTCAGGAGCATGTCGTTCCAGCTGAAGACGTAGGCCTCGGGAATGCTGGTGCCCGTCAGGTCGTCGTGGAAGCCGTGCCAGAGGAAACGCGTCCAGGCGCGCTCCAGTTCGGCGTGTGGGTAGGGTCCGGCGCCCAGGTGCCAGGCCAGCGCGGCGGCGCGTTCGGCGTCGTCGCCGAGGACCTCGCAACGGCGGTTCCAGCGCTTCATGGCGGCCTGCGATGTGTAGCAGCCGGCGCCGTGGCCGGTCATGACCAGTTCGCCGTCGTAGAGCGGGAGGGAGGCCGCTTCGTCGGCGCTGAGGTCGCGGAAGATCTGGTCGGCGCCGGCGGGAATGACGCGGACCGGGCCGTCCGAGGCGATGCTGTTTTCGAGCCACTGGACCGACGCTTCGGCGGGCGCGCCGCCGGTGTCGCCGGTGCCGTAGTACCGGTAGGCGACGGGCGGGCCGCCGGCGGCGGTCGTGCGGGCGATGGCGGCCTGGATGTCCTCGTCGCGGGAGAGGTCGCCGTCCAGGCGGCTGACGTAGGCGCCGGGGTTGACCGCCGCCAGGACCTCGCTGCCGTCGACGCCGCGCCAGCGCCCGAGGTCGAAGGGCGTGCCGTAGGCCGAGCCCCAGGTGAGTTTCTGGGTGGAGAAGCCGGTCAGGCCGGAGTGCGCCATGATCGACGGCAGGGCGTAGCCGAAGCCGAAGCAGTCGGGCAGGAAGACGTCGACGCTGCGCTTGTCGAACTCGCGGTCGAACCAGCGGTTGCCGTAGAGGGCGTGGCGGAAGAGCGCCTCGGGCGACGGCATGTTCACGTCGACCGCGTCCAGCCACGAGCCGCAGATGCGCCAGCGGTCCAGTGCGATGTACCGCTTCAGGCGCTCGTAGCGCTCGGGGTAGTACTCGCGGATGAGCTGGTAGCGGAAGGCGCCCTCGAAGTTGAAGACGTAGTCGGGGTAGCGCTCGAGGAGGGCGAAGTTGTCGTCGAGGGTCCGCAGGAGGTAGTCGTCGATCGTGGTTTGGATCGTCCAGCGCCACTGGGTGTCGAGGTGGGCGGTCGCCACGACGTGCACGCGGGCGTCGTCGGGAACCGGTGCGGCGAACGCCGCGATCGTCGACAGGAGCAGGCAGGCGAGCAGGGCAGGACGCATGAGCGGGACCTCCGTCGGGCCGGTCGTGATGTGGACGACCGACCCAACGTAGCACCCCGGAAGGCGGGGTCTCAACCGCTCTTACCGGCCGACGCCTATTTCATCAGCGTCAGCTTGTCGAGCCGCGTCTCGCCGCCCGTGCGGACCTGGGCGAGGTACACGCCGGAGGCCACCGCGTGACCGTCATCGTTCCGGCCGTTCCAGCTGATCCGGTGCAGGCCGGCGGTCATGTCGCCGTCCACGAGCGTCCGGATCGCGCGACCGCGCACGTCGAAGACCCGCAACCGGACCTTGCCGGCGCGCGGCACGTTGAGCGCGATCGTGGTCGTCGGGTTGAACGGGTTGGGATAGCTGCGCAACGACAGCGTCGCGCCCGGAACCGCATCGAGAGGCGGCTGCCAGCCGCCGAACGAGCCCAGGATGTCCCACAGCATGATCGTGCGGGCGGCCATGCCCTCGTAGCCTGCGGGCGGCGTCCAGCCCGGTGCGTCGTGGACGGCCGCGAGGTCGTAAGGCAGCAGGACGACCGCGGCGTTGTCGCCGTCGTGCCGGTTCGCGACCGCGGCCGCGTACGGGTAGACGTCCTGGTCGCCGCCGGAAGCCGTGAAGCCCGCCAGCTTGGCGGCCGACAGGCCGACCTCGAGAGCGTCGAACGAGCGGTACGTGGGGCAGCCGCCGTAGGCGATCCAGCGATCGATGCGCTGGAAGACCTCGTTGCCGGGAACTTCCATCACCAGCGGCGCGGTCTGATCGGCGATGAAGAACCGGACCGTGCTTCCGGACGTGGTGACGTCGAAGTAGTCGCTGACGAACGCCGTGCCCGCAGCGCCGGTGCTCAGGAGGTCGGTGACCAGGTTGTCGCCCGTCATGACTGCGTTGCGGTCGCCGAGGGCGAGCCAGTCGGTGATCAGGCCGATGTCGTCGCCGGGATCGCCGGCGAAATCCCCGTTGGAGAGCAGATACCGCGAGAGGTCGCCGGCGGTGTAGATGAGCGTCTCGTAGCCGTTCAGTTGTGCGACGGTGGCGCGGCCGCCGAGGCCGTTGCCCGCGCCGGAAGTCGGTGCGTTGGTGGTGTAGATGTCGTAGTGGATTCCGGCCTCGCCGACCGTCTCGCCCAGCGACGTCCGCCACTCGTCGTCGCCGCGGCCGGCGGCGTCGTTCCAGACCAGGATCGGCGGATGATCCCCCGCGGTGGCTGTAGCGAGCGAGGGCAGCGCGCGGACCGTGAAATCGGCCGTGTAGGGGTTCTCGTCGTCGAATTGCGCGAAGCCGGTCGTGTCCTCCGGAAGCACCGTGATGCCGACATCGCCGCCGAGGTTGTCGCGGGCCTCGAGGTAGTAGTGGATCACGTCGCCCGGGAAGACGAAGTCGTCGTCGGGCAGGTCGAAGTTGTAGCGGTCGTCCACGAGCGATTCGTTGGCGTCGTACGTGACCGCGCCGTCGACCCAGCCGGTGATGATGTCGCCGGTCTGCGAGAATCCGTCGGGAAGCGCACGGACACCATCAAACAGCGGATTGGCCTGCATGTGCACATACATCCGCGGGAGGCCGTCGAGCACGGCGCCCGCACGGATCACCGCCACGTCGGCGACGATGCTGTCGCCGGGATCGTTGCGCAGGTCGCTTGCGGGGCTGATGTTGCCCGCCATGTCGAAGCGCACGGCGTTGGCCGCGAGGTTCGCGACATCGAGGGCGCCGGAGGCGGGGAAGCCGTCGTTGGCGAGGTCGACCGCGCGTGCGGCGATGGCCGGTCCGGTGAACGGATAGGCCAGGATCGCGGCGTTGTCGAAATACGGGGTCGGAGTGCCGTCTGTACCGTACCAACCCCAGTTCCAACCGGCTTGTTGCACGCGGAAGCACATCTGGATCTGTTGCGAGCCGGGCTCAAGCAGAGTGGCGACGTCCTCGATCCGGCGTCGATACGTGCCGTCGAAATTGAAGAAGATAAAATCACGGTTGCGCCACGGCTGATCGGCGATGGGCGCCAGCACGGGATCCGCGGTCGAGCGGACGTACCATGTGTAGAGGATGCCAGGCGAGTTCTCGCCGAGCTCTTCGTGGTGGCAGACGTCGAAGGCGATCGTTGCGCCCTCGTAGCCGGCGGGCCACGCGCGGACCGGGCTCATGACGCGGTTGTCGAGGTAATTCCCGGGGCCGAGCAGACCGCCGGTGTTGTTGACGATGTAGCCGGACGGTCCGTAGCACCAGGTGATGCACTGGGTGCCGCCGGTGCCGGGGACGACCACGCCGTCGTCGACGAACGCGACCTGGACGCTGCTGTTCGATCGGCAGGGGTCGATGTCTTCGAGGCCGCTGTAGAGCGCGGCGAAGTCGCCGACACCCGGATACAGGACGGGCAGCCAGTTGTCGCTGATCTGGTCCTCGAAGTCCTCGGAATCGACAACGACGCCGCCGACGGTCACGGCGACATCGTCGAGCTGGCAGGCGCCGTCGCTGGGCCAGTAGCCGTCCTCATCCGAGGCGGCACCATCGGACGTCACGCGGATTCGAAGCTGAATCTCATCGTTGCCGT
>CAZJMO010000250.1:0-266 GCA_964547085.1 uncultured Fibrobacteraceae bacterium
TGGGAATCCCGTTGGGGAAGGTGCCGTCGGGGTCATCGTGGATGTGGATCCAGCGACCGGGCAACCGTTCGGCGAACGCGCGCATCACCGGTCCGGCGCAGCCGTTGCCGCCGTCGGCGACCACGGTCAACGACGGCAGGCCGACCGGGTCGACGATCCGCAGGAGGTCGTTCACGAACGCGGCCTGCACGTCCTCGGTCGTCAGGCCGCCGCGGATGTCGGCCGGGACCGTATCGTCCGACAGCGCCATGGCGCCGATCTCGTCC
>CAZJMO010000250.1:329-5471 GCA_964547085.1 uncultured Fibrobacteraceae bacterium
AGCCCAGTGTAGCCCATCGGCTCGTGGCTGGCGGTGACCATGATGCCGCCGTCGAGACCGCGGCGGTCGCAGGTCCAGTAGACCATCTCGGTCCCGCACTGGCCGATGTCCAGCACGTCCGAGCCGCCGTCGCGCAGGCCGCGAATCGTCGCGTCAGCGAGTTCACGGCTGCTGAGCCGGCAATCGCGGCCGACGCAGAACGTGCCGGCTTCGAGGAACCGCGCGGTGGCCAGGCCGACGCTATAGGCGAGGTCGGGATTCAACTCGTCGGGAACACGGCCCCGGATGTCGTAAGCCTTGAAGCAGGTGGGCTTGGCGCTGGGCATGACTTGCTCCTCGATGTGACGACCCGCCGGTGGCGAGCGTTGTTTTCAGGAGACACAGTCTGTCACGCCCGCTAGATTGTGGCCACTGGATAATCCCCCGAACCGCGCACGAAGCCGGTTCCCAACGAGAGGAAGAATCATGCGGAGACTGCTGTTGATCGCCTTGTCCCTGACCGTCGTGCTCTGCACGGGCTGTGTGAAGATGCACATGGATACCGTCATCGAGAAAGATGGTTCCGGGACCTGCACAGTCACCTACAGCATGGCCCGCGAAGTGGCCGACGCCCTGGCCAAGATGAGCGATGCCGACCCCGACGCCATGGGTGGCGATCAGGACATCCCCATGCTCAAAGACATGACCCGCGACAAGATGGCCGCCGCCTGCAAGAAGGCCGGCGTCAAGTTGGTCGACCATCAGTTCACCGACGACGCCACGGGCCAGAGCCTCACCATGAAGCTCGGCTTCGACAACGTGTCCGACCTCTCCAAGGCGCTCGATGTCACCGACGACGGCGACGGCGACCAGGATCTCCTGGGTATCTTCCGCGCGGAAGACGGCAACTACGTCCTGAAGACAGTCACGGTATCCCGTGACGAGTCCGAAGAAGAGCCGGAAGAGACGGAAGCCGAAGCCATGGACATGGGCAATCCCGAGGACATGGCCAAGATGCAGGAAGCCATGCAGTACATGGGTGTCCTGATGGCCCATATCGGTGATATGGATATCCGCATGGCCGTCACCGTCCCTGGTGACGTGATCAGCAGCAACGCGCCCGAGGTCGAGGGCCGAACGTCGGTCTGGACGGTCAACGCCGCCAACATGATGGCGGCGGAAGACATGGACATGGAGCCGGCGATCGTGTTCTCGAGTAAAGGCTTGAAAATCAAGACGATGGAAGACTGATTCAACCATATTTTCCGAACCGGAAGCCGCGCCCTGAATGATCGGGGCGCGGCTTCTTGTTTCGCTCGGAGCCGAATCGTCGGTCCCGACGAGAACACTTCTCATTAGTTTTCCAATAAAGCTCTCCCGTAATCATCCGAAAGTACCTCAGGGCGCTGAAACCACGATGGTCGAAGCGATGGAGGGGGGGAGTCCTGATCGGCTCCTCTATGTCGTAACAATGGGTCCGATCACAATACACGCGTTTACAGGAGGAAAAGCCCATGCAGTGGAAGGCGATGACAGCCGGGATGATCCTGATCACGGCAACGGTCGGAGCCGGTCTCGCGATGGCCTCGGACATCAATGTCCACTGCAGCGTGAGTCAGGGCTGGATCAAGACCAGCGAATACGACTACCTCGTTCCCGATTCCAAGAACGGCAGCTTCGAGTTCAACGAGATGATGATGAACTTCAACAGCCAGGTGTCCGATCACCTTCGGGTGGGCGTCCAGTTCCTGGGCCGTGATTTCGGCGCCGACGGCAACAACCAAATGGTGGTCGACTGGGCCGTCGGCGACTACCAATTCAACGACAAGCTCGGGATGCGCTTCGGCAAGCTCAAGGTCCCGTACGGGTTCTACAACAAGACCCGCGACGTCGACTTCCTGCGCACCAGCGTCATCATGCCCCAGAGCGTGTATGCGGAGATGTTCCGCGAGACGCTGGGCGGACTCCAGGGGATCTCCGCTTACGGTTCCTTCGAGACCAGCAGCTACTCCACGCTGGACTACGAGGTCTACGCCGGAGCCGTCGACCTCGACCGGACCCGGTTCGGAATCACGGCGCTTGACGGCTACGCGACCCAGGTCGCCGGCAACAAGGTGCATACCCTCAGCGAGAGCGGCAGGATGGACGCCATGTACGGCGGCAGCCTGATCTGGAACACGCCGATCGAAGGATTGCGCGTCGGAGGAACCGTGCTGGCGCTCGAGGCGAACTACGAAGCCGTCTATCAGGATCTCGGCGGCGTCCTTCCGCTCAACCTCATGGCGAAGGCCAATCTGGACGTCGACTACGTGACGACCGGATCGATCGAATATACGCGTGATCGCCTCACCCTTGCCGGCGAGTACATGCAGTCGACGCTCTCGCTGGCACCTGAATTCGCCGGGATCCCCGTTGGTGTCGATCCTGATGGAAATATTATCCAGACGCCCGCCGGCGCATACATGGAATTGCCCACGTATTTCCAGTACCGCCAGTCGTGGTACGCCAGCGCCAGCTATCGTGTGAGCGACCTCCTGGAACTCGGCACCTACTACTCCGACTACTCGATCAACTGGCACGATCGTGACGATGACAACCCGAGGACCTACCAGAAGGACATCTGCCTGACGGCGCGCTTCGACGTAACCCCAGGCTGGACGCTCAAGGCCGAAGGACACTTCATCAACGGCATCGCTGATCTCGGTCGTGATGCTCAGGCGGATCTGATGACCACTCCGAACGATGAGATCGAAGACAGCTGGAACATGTTCACCGTCAAGACGACGTACTCGTTCTAGAAGGACAGGAGGTCAACGCATGAACACCCCGAAACTGTTCCCCTGCCTCGCCGTCCTGGCCCTGCTGATCGCAGTACCCGCCATGGCCGAGGTCCAGATCGTCGCCCACAGTGGCGTGGCCGATGCGACGCTAGGCGCCGGTTCCATCCAGAAGGTCTTCCTGGGCAAGCAGTCCCAGTGGAGCGACGGCGCAGTCATCAAGCTCGGCGTGCTCACGGACTCCCCCGTGACCGACGAGTTCCTCAAGAACTACGTCCGTAAGTCCGCGAGCCAGTTCCAGACCTTCTGGAAGAAGGCGATCTTCTCGGGCACGGGCAACGCGCCGCAGGAATTCAATACCGCCGAGGCGCTTGTCGCCTGGGTCTCTGCAACCCCCGGCGCGGTCGGCTTCACCGAAACCACTGCCGCTACCGACGGCTGCAAGATCATCATCGTTCAATAGACAAGTCCGAGGAGTCACAGCATGTATTTTCGCCACGACCGCACTCCTGGATCCGCCCCGGCCATCTCGGCCGGGAGCGGGTCCGGCCTGAGTCTTGCCGGCAAGATCTGGCTGGGCGTGTCCATTCTGATCCTGGGATACGTCTTCACCGTGGGCCTGGACTTTGCCGGCGCATCAACCCAAGGCCGTCACCTGACGACCACGACCAATCAGATCTTTCCTGCCACGCAAGCATCCGCCAACGCGGTCGTGGCGTTCGACAACCAGACTTCCAACTACCTGGATGCCGTCATGATGGGCGAGGCCGATCTGGTGGCCGAAGCCGCGAAGAGCGCCGATCTCGTCCAGACCGAGTTGCACCGGATCGTCGAGTTGTGCGCCGATGTGCCTGCACTCGCCGGACCGGCCGGCAAACTGGCCGACCGCTGCGCGGAGTACACGGACGAAGCCGGCCGGGTCTACCGGGCCCTGTGCGGTTTCGACGCCGGTGACGCCGAACAGGCCCGGGCCAGCGCACTGGCGCCTCGTCAGCAGGAGCTGGCGGCGGCGCTCGACGAACTCGCCTTGAATTCCGGCAACGAATTGACCAACAGCCTCGAGAACCTCCAGAACGCCACCGACACCCGGCAACGCGCCAACATGATTGTGTGCGTGATCGTGCTCGCGGTCGCCGGCGTGGTCATCTCGTTCATCATTCGCCGCCTGGTCGTCGGTCCGGTGCGCGCGATCATCGCGACATTGATGGGCAACGCCGATCAGGTGGAATCCTCGGCCAGCCAGCTCGTGAGTTCGAGTCAGCAGATCGCCGAGAGCGCCTCCGAGCAAGCCGCGAGTCTGCAGGAAACGTCGGCGTCCCTCGAGGAGCTGTCGGCACAGACCAGCCAGAACGCGAACAACGCGCGGGAAGCCAACCGGGTGTCGGCCGACGTCCACTCGACGACGGAGTCGAGCCGACAGGCCATGACGCGGATGGCCGAGGCGATCGAGAAGATCAAGGAAAGCGCCGACAGCACTGCCAAGATCATCCGGACCATCGACGAAATCGCCTTCCAGACCAACCTTCTGGCGCTGAACGCGGCGGTCGAGGCCGCACGCGCCGGCGAAGCCGGGAAGGGATTCGCCGTGGTGGCCGAGGAGGTCCGGAACCTGGCCCAGCGGTCCGCCGAAGCCGCCAGCAGCACATCCACCCTGCTCGACGAATCCCGACGGAACTCGGACAACGGCGTGGCCATGGTCAAGGAAGTCGCCGAGTCGCTGGAGCAGATCGTGGAAGGCATCGGCGGCGTGAGTTCGCTCGTCGATAGGGTCGCGAACGCCAGCGAGGAACAGGCCGACGGCGTCGGCGAGATCAACACGGCCGTCACGCAGATGGACCAGATCACCCAGACGAACGCCGCACTCAGCGAGGAGTCGGCGTCCGCGAGTCAACTCCTGCTGGGCCAGGCTCACGAGCTGGGAGCGGTGGCAGACGAGTTGCACAGGGTCATCGAGGGCCGGTCCGCAGGACGCGTGTCGTCGGTCCAGCCCGGCATCGCGTCCAGACAGCAGGCCGCCCCGGTACGTCCCGTCAGGAAGAGCGGAACACGGCGTCCGGCCGCACCGTCCGCGGCAACACACGTCGTCCTGCCTCTGGACGAAACTGAGTTGATCGACCTCTAGCAGCGTACCGCATGGACGACGCGAGCCCCGGCCATCAGGCCGGGGCTCGTTCGTATTGATCCATTCCCGTCGCCGGCCAAGACTCAGGCGCTCTGGGTCTCGTCCACGAAGGTACGCCCGACCATTTCACGGTCGATCATGTAGAGACCGCGCCCCTCGTCGCCCACCAGACGCAGCTGCGTGACGATGGCGTCGACGTTCGCCTCCTCCTCGACCTGCTCGTCGATGAACCACTGCAGCATGTTGTGCGTCGCATGGTCCTTC
>CAZJMO010000251.1:0-258 GCA_964547085.1 uncultured Fibrobacteraceae bacterium
AGGCCATCCTGGTGGAGTCCTTTCTCAGCTTCCTGGGGCTCGGGCCTCAGGAACCGCTGGTGACGTGGGGCGCGATGATCGCCCAGGGCCGCGCCCACCTGCTGGAAGGCTGGTGGCTGACCGCCTGTCCCGGGGTCGCGATCGCGTTGACGGTGCTGGCCTACAATCTCGTCGCCGACGGGTTGCGTGCGCGATTGCTGGCGCAGACGGCCGATCGGGAGGTGAACCATGACGCGCGCTGATCTGCTCAGCGTGCGC
>CAZJMO010000251.1:268-5437 GCA_964547085.1 uncultured Fibrobacteraceae bacterium
CAGTATCCGGGCACGAACGCGCCGGTGCTCGACGGCCTCGATCTGGATGTCGGCGCCGGCGAATGCGTGGCGCTGGTGGGACCGTCCGGCTGCGGCAAGAGCACCTTCTGCCGCGCGTTGCTGGACCTTCTGCCGGCGGGCAGTCGCCGGACCGGCAGCATCCGCTGGCAAGGGCGCGAGCTCACCGACGACCGTGCCGCGTGGCACGCCGTGCGGGGTTGTGGGATCGGCCTGGTGCTGCAGGATCACCGACACGCGCTCGATCCGGTCCGGCGCGTGGGTGCGCAGGTGGCCGAGATCCTGGCGCGGCTGCGGCCCGGTGCGAACCGCGCCGATCTGGACAGGGGTGTTCTCGACCTGTTCGCCGAGGTGCGCCTGCCGGATCCGCACCAGCTCGCCGACCGTTACCCGCACCAGCTCAGCGGCGGCCAGCGCCAGCGTGTCTGCTTGGCGGCGGCGCTCGCGGCGGGACCCGGGCTGCTCCTGGCCGACGAGCCGACGACGGCGCTCGACCTGATGGTGCAACGGGATCTCATCGGTTTGCTGGCGGGATTGTCGCAGCGTCACGGCCACGCGCTTCTGCTGGTGTCCCACGACCGGGATCTGGTCGACCTGCTGACCGATCGCGTGGTGACGCTGGGAGAAGGCGGGACTCCGGTCGCGGGCGCGACGGCGCCCGCGGCCGCGCCGACGCCAGGGCAGCAGGCCGCTCCGGTGGTGCTGCGGGTCAGCGGCGCGGCCGTCGCCGTCGAGGCGCGGGGACGGAGACGCACCATCGTGCACGACGTGGATCTCGATCTGTACGCGGGGCGGACCCTCGGTCTGGCGGGGGAGTCCGGCGCCGGCAAAACCACGCTCTCGCGTGCGCTGGCGGGGTGGTTGCCGCTTCATGCCGGCCGGGTCGAACTGGCCGGTGAAGCGGATCTGTCGGCCGTGGATCGCCGCCGCGCGATCCAGCTGGTGAGCCAGGATCCCGCCGCCGCGCTGGATCCGCGGCAACGATCGCTCGACGCGGTGGTCGAGGCGGCGCGCGCCGCCGGATTCGCGGGATCCGAGGCGGAGGACCGGGCGCGTGCGCTGCTCCGGGAGGTCGACCTGGATCCGGGGCTGGCCGACCGACGGCCGGCGGCGCTGTCCGGGGGGCAACGCCAGAGGGTCCAGCTTGCGCGCGCGTTGGCGGCCGGACCGGTCGTTCTCATCGCCGACGAACCCGCCAGTTCGCTCGACCCGGATCGTCGGCAGCGGCTGTTCGGACTCCTGCGGCGGGTGCAGCGGGAACGGGACCTCGCCCTGATGCTCGTGTCGCACGATCTGGGCGTCCTGGAGAAGTGGTGCGACCGCGTGGCCCTGATGCTGGACGGTCGCGTCGTGGAACTTTATCGACCCGGTTGCGTTGATCAGCCACGGCATCCATTTGCGAGGGACCTCGCCGCCGCCGCTCCCGCCAACCTGACGCGCCCGTCCACGGGCGCACCGCTTGCGCTCGGGATCCCGGAGACGAACCAGCAACCGACTCCTGATGGCTGCCCATACGCCCACCGCTGTGTCCTCGTTCAGCCTGCCTGCCGCACCGGTCTGCCCGCTCTTCGCGACATGGGAGAAGGCCATCTTCTGCGCTGCCCCGAGGCGGATCGCCAAGCCCGGTAGCAATTTATTGACACGCCATTACCCGATCTCTACATTTAGCCAACGGTTGCTGGTTCGGAGGCGAAATCAGCGGTTTTGCCACGTGATACGCGGCTTTCTGCGATGCGCTCTCCGGTTCCCCAATACGAACCGGGCGAAACTGGTGCCAAGTACGTCGCGACAGACTCGCGGGTCCTTTGGGGCCACGGGTACGGCCGGATTGGTTCCCTCGGAAAGGAGCTCCCACATGCTCCGGCGTCTCCGTCTACAGCGGATCGTCCTCGGTCTTTTTATCATCGTTGCCGGACTCTCGATGGCCTCGGATGACGCCTGGGCACAAGGCGCACCGGGTACAATCAAGGGTACCGTCAAGGATGGGGAGACAGGCGATCAGCTCGACTACGCCAATGTCATCATCAAGGGGACCACGCGGGGCACCATGTCCCTTGGCGGTGGTGCCTTCTACTTCCGGAACTTGGCCCCGGGAACCTACACTATCCAAGTCCTGTACCTCGGGTACGAGCCGGCCGAAGAGACAGTGACGCTGTCTCCCGGTCAGGAGCTCAAACTCGACTTCGTGCTCAAGGTGACCATCGTCGAGACCTTGCAGGCCTTCGACGTGGACGCCGCCCGTTACATGGTCGAGGTGAAGAACGCCACGAGTACGCGCGACATCGGTTCCGAGAAATTCGAGCGCTATGCGATCGACTCGGTCGAGGACGCACTTGCACGTGAGGCCGGAATCATCATGCGCGCCGGACAGCTGTTCGTGCGCGGTGGCCGTTCGGGCGAGGTGCAGACCCAGATCGACGGCGTGTCCGTGGACAACCCCATCGGCGGCCAGACGCTGTCCGTGTCGACCCTCGCGGTCGAGAGCGTGCAGGCCGTGACCGGTGGTCTGGATGCCGAGTACGGCAACGCGTTGTCCGGCGTGATCAACATCACCACCAAGACCGGCTCGCGGGAGAAGTTCGAGGGTGGTCTGCGTTTCCTGACCGATGATTTCGGCCGTCAGGACCGGACCTACACCAACTTCGACCGCTTCGAGTACGGCTTCGGCGGACCGTCGCTGGTGAAGAACCTGACCTATTACGTCTCGGGCGACGTCAGCTGGAACGACGGTGAGAACTACTCCGTGGCCAACCGGCCCGAGTACGATCTGAACATCGGCGATATGACCCTCGCGTCGTTCCGCCGTCGGCAGAACAACACCGTGCGGGGCTCGGCCAAGCTGGCCTACTTCTTCGACGACACCGGCTCCAAGGAACTGACCGCGGAGTACACGTACTCCGGCGGCTGGTACCAGAGCTACTCGCCCAACTGGAGCGCCGACGGGTATTCGCAGCGGTTGATCTACATGCCCGAAGTCGTGAATCAGCCGGTGACCGGCAGCCTGGACGCCTATCTGTACACCGGGCGCCAGGTTCCCGTCTACTACGGCCCCTGGTACGACAACATGCTGCAGATCGCGCGTCCGGCCATCGTGCTGGACAGTCGCAACAGCAGCCTGATCCGGCAGACGATCCCGGTCCTCGAGGTGCGCAGCGCCGCGGACAACCGGACCTACACGGTCGCCGCGCAACCGTCGTTCGACGGACATCGGTATCCCTATTCCGGATTCTCGACGGTCGCGGAGGATTCCTCCTACACGGCGTTCAACTCGTCGAACAACGATCGGCAGACGATGACCTTCAGTCAGAGCGCCAAGCTCTACTGGAAGCATCGGCTCGACGAGACGACGTTCTACACCGTGGCGATGGCGCTCGTGGCCTTCGACACCAAGCAGGACGTCGACGGCAAGGACCCGTTCGCCTACAACCACGGCGGCGTCTGGTCCCCGGATCTCTTCAGCGGGCAGACGCCCATCTACCAGGTGGGGTCGGACTATTACACCGACGCCCTGAACCCGCTGTACATCACCACCAGTGACTTCCCGTTCTGGTCGGAGCAGTACAGCCGGACCTACTCCATGCGCTTCGATCTGACCAGCGCGCGGTGGGAGGGCCATCTGGCCAAGACGGGTCTGCAGCTGGTCTACAACGATCTCGAGGAACTGGACATCAGTTACCCGGCGCTCGAGACGCAGAACCGCTTCTCCGGCGAATGGTCCCTCGGCAACAACACCAACCAGTTCCACACCTTCAACCCTGAAGCTTCGTGGTACCTGCAGGACCGTTGGGAATACGAGGGCATGGTCGTGAACTACGGGTTCCGGTGGGACATGTTCTCGCCGGGCTCGGCCGCCCAGATCGAACTCCGGAGCGACGATATCGACCGGAACGTGCTCAAGTACAAGACGGCGTTCTCGCCGCGGCTCGGGTTCGCTTTCCCGATCACCGAGCGCGACGGGTTCAGCTTCCATTACGGCCGCTTCGTCCAGTTCCCGGGCCGCGCGTTCCTCTTCGCCAGCCAGGAAGTGGTCGGCAACCTCGGAACGCTCGGCAACCCGAACCTGGAAGCCGAGACGACCATCAGTTACCAGGCGGCGCTGCAGCACCAGTTCAACGACTACATCGCCGGTTCGTTCGCGATCTACTCGAAGGACATCTACGACCTCATCTCCGCCACGCAGGTGACCGACGAGTCCACCGGCAACACGTTGCAGCGCTACATCAACAAGGCCTACGCGTCCGCTCGCGGTGTCGAGGTCTCGATGGAGAAGCGCCTCAGCAACAACTGGCAGTTCGAGGTGGCGTATACCTTCGCTTATGCGGACGGTGTGGCCAGCGACACCGAGTTCGGCGGCAACCCGGACGGCCTGGAATTCCTGCCGAGCCAGGAGTTGCCCCTGGACTGGGACCAGCGGCACACGGTGTCGGTCCAGCTCTTCGTCACCCAGCCGGGCGCATGGAACGGCAGTGTCGACGTACAGTACGGGTCGGGCTTCCCGTGGACGCCTCTCGATCGGTACGCCAAGCGTCAGGATCCGCTGCTCGAGAACAGCGAACGGCTGCCGTCGACGCTGGATGTCAACATGCAGTTCCAGCGGCAGATCAACGTCTACGGGCAGCAGTTGACGCTGTACGTGCAGGGTTTCAATCTGCTGAACCAGGATCAGGTAATCTCGACACAGACCGGGGTCACGCCCGGAATGAACAACGCGGTCAATGCCGGCCGGTCGTATCTGACGGAAACGGGCAAGTTCGGTGGCGCCTACCTGCAGGACCAGAACGGCGACACCTTCGAGGAATTCATCCCGATCCAGGACCCGCGCGTGTTTGCACAGCACCGCCTGTTCCGTATCGGGCTCGGATGGAGATTCTAGAGTAGCGACGCGAGGCGCCAATTTACGTGGCGTCCACGGAAAGGGATGGCGATGACCCAGATCAGCAGCATGATCCGGATCCCACTGCGGGTGCAACGTTGCGCTTCAATCCTTGCCGCCGTGTTGGTGCTCGCCGCTGTGCCGGCAGGCGCCTGGGTGGAACTGGATGACAGCGTCGACCGGCTCGGGGAAAACTCGGCCTTGGTCACCGACGGCTCCTACGTGATGAACGTCGGTGAACTCCAGGTCAACATCACGAACTTCGGCCTCATCGGGTC
>CAZJMO010000252.1:0-1873 GCA_964547085.1 uncultured Fibrobacteraceae bacterium
GAGAAGTTCGTCAAGCAGATGGTCGCCGGCGCGGGCGGCGTGGACCTGGCCTTCCTGGTGGTGGCCGCCGACGAGGGCGTCATGCCGCAGACGGTCGAGCACCTGGAGATCCTCGACACGCTCGGCGTGCGCGGCGGCGTGGTCGTGATGGCCAAGATCGACATGGTGGACGAGGAGATGCTGGAACTGGCCACCGAGGAGGCGCGCGACCTGGTGGCGGGCACGTTCCTGGAGGGACGGCCGATCGTGCCGGTGTCGGCGATCAAGGGGCTGGGGCTGGACGACCTGCGCGCCGCGTTGCGCGCCGAGGCCGACGCCCTCGAGCCGCGCGGCGGCGACCGCTCGTTCCGCCTGCCCATCGACCGCATCTTCTCCATGCCCGGCGCCGGCGCCGTGGTGACCGGCACGTGCTGGAGCGGCAGCGTGGCTGTGGGCGACAACCTGGCCGTCGAGCCGGGCGGCCTCAAGGTGCGCGTGCGCGAGGTGCAGGCGCACGGCCGCAAGGTCGAGCGCGGCGGCTCGGGGGAGCGATTGGCGCTGGCGCTGCACGGCGTCAAGAAGGACGAGCTGGAGCGCGGCTTCCAGGTTCTCCAGCCGGGTTCGGCGCCCGTGACGCGGCGGCTGGACCTGCGCGTGGACCTCTTCCCGCACTACCAGGGCGTGATCAAGAACCGCCAGCGCCTGCACGTGCACCACGCCGGGCGCGAGGTGCTGGGCCGGATCGTGCTGCTGGACCAGGACGACCTCGGCGGCGACGGCGCGCGCAGCGGTCTCTGCCAGCTCCACCTCGAGGAGCCGCTGGTGCCGCGTTGCGGCGACCGCCTGGTGCTGCGTTTCTACTCGCCGGTCACCAGCATCGCCGGCGGCACCGTGATCGACGCGAACCCTGTGCGCCACAAGCGCTTCCAGGACGATGTCCTGGCGCATCTCGCGATCATGGAGCAGGGCGACCCCGCGGAATTGTTCCGACAGAACCTGCGTCGGGCCGGCCTCGAGGGATTGCCGCGCAGCGAGGCGCTGGGACAGGACGACGACCCGGCCGCGGTCGCGGTCGGCAAGCGGCTCTACGCGCGGGATCTGCTGGAGACCGAGGCCGCGGCGATCGGCGACCTGCTGACCGACTACGCCGCGCGCTTTCCTCTGCGGCTGGGCATGCCGCGCGAGGAGATGCGCCGGCGCCGCAAGTTCAAGGGCGCGCTTCCGCAGTGGACGGCCGTCCTGCAGGCCATGGCGCCGCTGGGCGGCTGGTGCGTGGTGGCCGACAGGATCGCGCTGCGGCCGGAGGGACCGGAGCTGTCGGACGCGTTGCGGCAGGGCGTGACGGTGCGCGCGGAGGCGCTGCTCCGGTGCGGTCTGCAGTGGCCGGGACTCGGTGCGTTCACCGACGGATTGGCGCCGACGCCGGCCGGCCAGGGCGAGGAGGAGTTCCTGCGCTATCTGGTCGATCATGGTCAGGCGATCCAGGTGGCGTCGGACTACCTTGTCCACGCCGAATCCGGCCGCGATCTTGTCGTGAGACTGCGCGACCATTTCGCCGCCGAAAGCGATCTGACCTTCGCCCAGTTCCGCGAGCTGAGCGGCCTGAGCCGCAAGCTCGGCATCCCCTTGCTGGAACATCTGGACCAGGAAGGCTACACCGTGCGCACCGGCGACGCGCGTCGCGCCGGCCCGCGTCTCGAGGAAACGGACACCCGGACATGAACGACGACCTCACTCCCATGAACCGCGGAGTCAGGCAGCCCACGTGCGCGCCGCGTCGCGCTGAGCGTTCCCCGACCCGCGACGAGAGAAGGCTCCGCTGTCCCTGATCGGCCTGCTCGGTTTCGCCACCGTGGTGCTGCTGGCCGTGGCGCTGCTGCACGGCTACCTCTGG
>CAZJMO010000252.1:1883-5421 GCA_964547085.1 uncultured Fibrobacteraceae bacterium
CGCTCGGTGAACGTGGGCGGCGTGCGGATCGGCGGCGACGCGCCGGTCTCCGTGCAATCGATGACCTGCACGCGCACGCCCGACGTCGAGGCCACGCTGCAGCAGATCCGCGAACTGGCGACCGCGGGCGCCGACATCGTGCGCGTGACGGTGAACACCCAGGACGCGGCCGACGCGCTGCCCGCGATCGTCCGCGAGTCCGGCGTGCCGCTGGTGGCCGACATCCACTACGACCACAAGATGGCGCTGGCGTCACTCGAGGCCGGAATCGCCAAGCTGCGGCTGAATCCCGGCAACATCGGCAACCGCGACAAGGTGCGCGAGGTGGCGCTGGCGGCGAAGGATCGCGGCGTGCCCATCCGCATCGGCGTCAACCGCGGAAGTTTGCACAAACGTTACCACGACCTGCGGCTGATCGACCCCGCCGGCGCCCTGGTGCAGAGCGCACTGGACGAGATCGAGGTGCTCGCGGCGGTCGGGTTCGAGGATGTCGTGGTCAGTCTCAAGAGCAGCGAGCCCAACGAGGTGATCGAGGCCTGCCGCCGGTTCAGCCAGGTCTGCGACGTGCCGCAGCATCTGGGCGTGACCGAGGCCGGGACTCTTCTGGCCGGCACCGCCCGCAGCACCGCGACGCTGGGCGTGCTGCTGGCCGAGGGTATCGGCGACACGTTGCGGATCTCGCTTGCGGCCGACCCCGTCCACGAGGTCCAGGTCGCCTACCACATGCTGCAGGCTCTCGGCCTGCGGAAGGGTTACGCGAGGGTTGTGGCGTGCCCGACATGCGGTCGTGCCGAGGTGGACGTGATGAGTCTGGCGGCCAAGGTCGAGAAGCTGGCCGAGGGGTTGCCCGCGGACAAGGTCATCTCGGTCATGGGTTGCATCGTCAACGGTCCGGGAGAGGCGAAGTCGGCGGATCTGGGCATTGCCGCGGGCAAGACCAAGGTCGCCATCTACCGTCAGGGTGAACTTCACCGCAATATCGACAAGGCGGAATTGGAAGCGGTCCTCGTCGAAGAAATTGCGCGTTTACGAGGATAGGGTCTCAGGTCCCCGCTCGTATGGCCGACAAAGAGTTCTGTAGACTAGCTTCAGGACTCAACGACCAACGGCACTCGGGGATTTCATGGACGTTATCCTGCCGGACCAACTCCAGGGCTTTCTGGACGAGAAGGAACGCAGCGCCTCGGCGTCGCCGGACACCCACGCGACCGCGTCCGGCCTTGCCCGCTTCTCGCAGCAACTCCGTGCGCTCAGCTCGCTGAACGCCCGGCTGATCTGCATGGAAGCGGACCGTCCCGTGTACGGCGCCATGGTCGAGGGCATCGGTCGCGTCCTGAATACCGACGCCTGTGCGCTCTTCATGCGACAGGCCTCGGAGGATCATCTGGTCCTGTGCGGACTGGCCGGCGCCGAGGAAACCGATCTCAATTCCGTGTTGCCTCTTCAGGAATACCGGCGGCCTGCGGTCCAGGCGTTCCAGGAGGAATATCTGGTCCACGTGCCGGATCTCGACGCGGCCCACGGCGCGCAGCCGCTGTTGACGGGCTATCGCAGTCTGCTGGCGCTGCCGATCATCGGCCACGACGGGCCCGTCGGGGCGTTCGAGTTCGTGCGCCGGGAGCCGGGTGGATTCGCCGGCGAAGAGATCGACATGGCGAGCATGCTGGTCGACCAGATGGCCTACCAGCTCGAGAACTATCGCCTCGTCCGTCAGCTCTCCAGCAGTCGCGACGCCGTGATTCACGGCATGGCGCGCCTGGCGGAGTCCCGTGACGGCGACATCGGCGGCCATCTCGACCGCATCTGCGCGTACAGCCAGCTCATGGTGCAGAAGCTCCAGGGGCGGCCCGGCTATCTCGGGGTCGTCACCGAGGAGTGGATGGCCACCCTGACCCGCGCCGCGGCGCTGCACGACATCGGCAAGGTCGGCATTCCCGACCGGATCCTGCAGAAGCCCGGTCGGCTCAACGAGGATGAATTCGAGATCATGAAGACGCACTCGCGTCTGGGTGGCGACATCCTCCAGGATCTCATGCTCACCCACGGAGCGTTTCCGATGCTCGAGATGGGCATGGAGGTGGCCGTCAGCCACCACGAGCGATGGGACGGTACCGGCTACCCCGAAGGACTGTCCGGGACGCAGATCCCGCTGACGGCGCGGATCGTCGCCATCGCCGACGTCTACGACGCGCCCACCAGCCGCCGCGTCTACAAGGAAGCCTGGAGCCACGAGGACACCTTGGCCCAGATGAGCGGTCTCGGCGGCTCCCACTTCGATCCGGATCTCGTGAAGGTGTTCCTGAAGGAATCCGACGAGCTGCTGCAGATCCGCGAACGCTTCCCCGACTAGGCCGGCTCCACGCCCGCCTGCACGCCCGGCTCCACGAACAGGTTCTTCTCCTGCAGACAGACGGCCACGCCCGGCGCGGCCTTGCGCGGTTTGCGCACGTACCGGCGTTCGGTCCAGATCACCGGCACCAGGGCGCTGTTGCGCGCCTTGCTGTGCAGCGCGGCCAGCGAGGCCGCCTTTTCGAGCACCGGCCGCGGCACGGTGTCGGGCCGGCCGCCGGTGCGCAGGATCACGTGGCTGCCGCTGACGCCCTGCGCGTGCAGCCACAAATCGCGGGCGTGGCTCGTGCGATGGGTGAGCGTGTCGTTCTCCTGGTTGTTGCGGCCCAGCCAGACGTCCCAGTGACCGTCGATGCGGTAGCGGCGGAAGGGACGCGCCGGCTCGTCCGGCGCGCGCGTGCCGCCGGGCGCGCGCTTGACGGTGATCTCCGGGTGCGCCGCGGCGAAGGCCTGCAGGGCGCTCAGCCGCGTGAGGTCGTCGGCCAGCGGCAGGGCCAGGGCGGTGTCGAGTTGGGTGGTCGCCGCGGTGATCGATTCCAGTTCGGCGCGCGCGGTGTCCAGCCGTTCGATCACGACCTCGCGACCGCGGGCCGCCTTGCGCGCCTGCTTGAAGAGGCGCTCCAGGTTGGCGTGGAGCGGCAGCGCGGGGTCGAGCGCGATGGTGCGGTCGGTCCCGTCGTGCGGATCGGTCAGGGTGACGGTGTCCTGACCGCGGTGCACGGTATGCAGATGGACGGCGAGCGTCTCGGCGTCGCGTCGGCGGTCCTGGCCGCCGTCGGCGCGGTCGAGGTCGCGAGTGAGGTTGGCGACCAGGCGCTCGGCCGATTCGCGGCGGCGCTGCAGGGTGCGGTGGAGCCGGTCGCCCAGGGCGGTCTCGCGTTGGCGGGTCAGGTCGTGCAGACCGCGGGCGGTCCAGTCGTCGAGGTCGTCGGGGCGCGGCGCGGCGGGGTGCCGGGTTCGTCGTATAGCTGGGCAAAGGTGGCCAGCGCGGCCTCGTCCACACGCACAATGCGGTCGCGGTGGCCAGCGAAGTTCCATTTACCGGCTTCGTTTTTATAGCCACCGACTGGGCCTTGCCCATCGTGTTCGTAGCAGGCATCTACCGTGGCCGGAATGAAGAGATTGGCGATTTGGTCAAAAGCCGGTGTTTGCTGTGCAGCGCCATAAATGTTGACGCTGTATGTGGTCA
>CAZJMO010000253.1:0-5340 GCA_964547085.1 uncultured Fibrobacteraceae bacterium
GTGGGCTTCGAGATAGGCGAGCATCGGTCGGTCCTTCCCTTCCTGCCGGAATCGTTCGGGCGTGCGCCGAAACTGAGGTCCGCGTCAGTCCTGACCGCTCGGCCGGTAGAACACGACCTCGACGTCCTCGACCGTCACCAGGCCTTCCTGGACGCGGTGGTCGAGCCATGGCAGCAGCTCGTCGATCTTGGTCGCCTCGTCCACGATCTCCACCACCAGCGGCAGGTCCTCGCTCAGGCGGAGGATCTTTGCCGTGTGCACGCGGCTGTTGGCGCCGAATCCGCTGACGCCCTTGAAGACCGTGGCGCCGGCCAGACCGCGGCGTCGCGCCTCCAGGACGATGGCCTCGGAGAGCGGGTGGCCGTCGGGGTCCTTGTCGCGCTCACCGAGATAGATCCGCAGGCGTCGGGTTTGCATGGCGGCCTCCTAGAGGGATTGCGCCAGGGCCATGCCCGCGATCACGAGCAGGACGCCGGCCACCGATTGCACCACGACGTTGAGCACGGCGGCGGCCAGCTGGCCGGCCTGCAGCAGCGTCGCGGTCTCGAACGCGAACGTGGAAAACGTGGTGAAGGCGCCCATGAAACCGGTGAGCACCACGGTGCGGGTCTGGGTCGAGAAGCCGACGCGGCCCTCGAGCCAGCCCCAGAGCAGCCCGAACAGCAGGCAGCCCAGCAGATTCACCGCGAGGGTGCCGACGGGGAAGCGCGCCCCGGCCAGGCGTTGCACGAGGCCGGCCAGGCCGTAGCGGCAGAGAGCGCCCGCGCCGCCGGCGCCGGCCATGAGCAAGAGGTTCTGTGCTGTCATGGCGCCATGATGAACCCTGAGAGGGGTGGTATGCAAGGGCACTCTCGGTCGGCTATAATGCAGCTCGCCTGCAACCGAGAGGGAATCCCTTGAACGACCCCACCACCGGCGCCGCCGCCGGTCTGACGCGCCGCGAGGTCGGAATCATCCTGGCGGTGGCCGTGGCCGCGCGCGTGGTTGCCGCCGTCGTCTTCGACATGCGCGGTCTCGCACAGCCGCACGGCGAGCCCTGGGTCATCGCCCGCAACCTCCATGCCGGCCGTGGCTTCGCCTTCGACTGGTACGGACTGGTCCCGGGCGGCGCGGTCGGCTCGTTCCTGCCGCCGCTGTATCCGTGGCTGTTGAGCGTGTGCCTGGACATCGCCGGCGGCGTCGGCCGGACCGCGCTGTACCTGGCGCAGGGGCTGAACGTCTTTCTCGGCGCGGCCACCTGCTTGCTGGTGGCGCAGCTGACGGCGCTGTCGGGCGTCGCGTCGCGGCGACCCCTGCTCGCGGGACTGGCCTGGGCGCTGTATCCGCCGGCGCTGGGGCACGCGGCGAAGGCGCACACGCCGGTGCTGGAGGGCTTCCTGCTGATCCTGCTGGCGTGGTTCCTGCTTCGGGCGCTGCAACGCGAACGTCGGCGTTGGCCGATCGCCGGCGGGGTCGTGCTGGGTCTGCTGCTGCTGGTGCGACCCTCGCACGGGCTGGTGTGGGCGGCGTGGAGTCTGCTGATCCTGGTGCGTGCGCGGTGGCGGCGAACGGCGATCCGGATGGTGCTGGTGACCGGAGTGGTGGCCGCGGCGGTGCTCGCGCCGTGGACGGTGCGGAACCTGCAGGTGCACGGCCGGCTGGTGCCCGTGGCGACCAACGGCGGCTTCAACTTCTATCTGGGCAACAACGTGCAGATGGCCGGCGACATCCCCGTGCTCGACGATTTCTTCGCCTCGTTCCCCGCCGAGGGGCCGGCGTACTGGCGCGGTCTGAGCGAGGTGGAGCGGGACCGCGAGCTCTACCGGCAGGGCCTTGCGTACTGGCGGGAGCATCCCGGACGGGCGTTGCGCGGCGCGGGCAACCGTCTGATGTCCTACGCGTTCTTCCGACCGTACCTGTTCGCGGCGTATCCACGCTGGCTGGCCGCGCTGTTCGTGGTCTCGTACGTGGTCGTGCTGGTGCCGTTCCTGCTCGCGTTGCCGCGGCGGCGGGGGCCGGCGGCCGGATTTTCGGTGCTCGCCGTGGTTGTCACCGGCGCGGTCGGATTGGCGTACGTGGTGTCCATGCGCTTCCGCGCGTCGGTGGAGCCGCTGATGGTGGTCGTGGCCGCAGGTTGCTGCGGTGGACAAGAGAATCCGCCGATGTCATATTTTCGCCGTCGAACCCCTTAACTCGAGGAGCAGCCGTCATGCGTCGTTACATGGTCGCCGGCAACTGGAAGCTGAACATGGGCCCCGCCGTCGGAGCCGAACTGGCCGCAGAGATCCAGCGGGAACTGGCTGGTCGTCAACTCAAGGGTGACGTGCTCGCGTGCCCGCCGTACGTCAGCATCCCCGCGGTGTCGGAGTTCGCCCGGAGCGAGCCGCTGCTGCTGGGCGCCCAGGACTGTTCCGACCAGGACCACGGCGCGTTCACCGGCCAGGTGTCGGCCGCGATGCTCCGCGAGGCCGGCTGCAGCCACGTGCTGATCGCGCACAGCGAACGCCGGCAGTACCAGAAGGAATCGGACGACCTCTTCGTCGCCAAGATCGACCGCGCGCACGCCGCGGGGCTGGTCACGGTGTTCTGTTTCGGCGAGCTGCTGGACGACCGCAAGTCGGGCCGCGCCGAGGACGTGGTCCGGGCGCAGATCGAGGGCGTGCTGCCGCGCGTCAAGGCCGCCACGCCGGTCAACACCATCCTGGCCTACGAGCCGGTGTGGGCGATCGGCACGGGCGAGACCGCGACGCCCGAGATCGCGCAGACCATGCACAAGGCGAGCCGCCGGGTCGTCACCGGCATCCTGGGCGCCGACGTGGCCGCACAGATGCGCATCCTCTACGGCGGCAGCTGCAAGCCGTCGAACGCGGTGGAGCTGTTCAGCGAGCTCGACGTCGACGGTGGGTTGATCGGCGGCGCGGCGCTCAAGGCGGCCGACTTCCTGGGTCTCATCGAAGCGGCGGAACAGGTCTGGTCATGATCAAGCGTGGTGTCGTCGTTGCGTTGCTCTTGCTGGCGAGTGCGGCGTGGGGCCAGGGCGATCCCTGGCTCACGCAGCAGCTCGAACCGGTGTATCACGCGCCGCCTGCGGGCGTCGAGGTCCTGCGTCTGGACAACGGACTCGACGTGGTGCTGATGCCCGATCCGTCGCAGCCGATGGTGGGGATCTACTGCCAGGTCAAGGTCGGGTCGGCGCGGGAGGATTTCGCCAGCAGCGGCATGAGCCACATGCTCGAACACCTGCTGTTCAACGGAACCGAGAAGTACACGCAGGACGAGCTGTACGCGGCGGCCGACCGGGCCGGCGCCTACAACAACGCGCACACCACGGATTTCTACACGGACTTCATGATGGTCCTGTCGGCCGATCGTCTGGAAACGGGCCTCGACCTGCAGTCGCAGATGCTTTTCCATTCGTTGTTGCCCGAGGACAAGTTCGCCAAGGAGAAGGGCATCGTGCTGGGCGAGCTGGCCCAGAGTCGCGACCGCGGCGACCGCTTCGCCGAGGACACCCTGCGCCAGGCGCTCTACGGCGGCACCAGTCTGGCGCTGCCCACCCTGGGCACCACGGCGACCATTGCGGCGATGGAGCGTGACGAGGTCGACGCGTTCTATCGCCGCTGGTACGTCCCCAACAACATGATCCTGACGCTGGCCGGTCGTTTCGATCACGACCGCGCCGTCGAGCTGATCCGCGAGTACTACGGCGCCGTGGTCCCGCGGTCGATCGCGGCCCAGCCGCTGACGGTGGCGCCGCATCTGGAACGTTCGATCACCCTGGTGCGGCGCGGCGGCCGGCACCGCAGCCTGGCGCTGGCGTTCGAGGCGCCGGATTACCTGTCGCGCGACTACGCTGCGTTCCAGGTGGCCAGCGAGCTGCTCGCGGCGCCGGGGTCGGGCATCCTGACGCTCGCCCTCGAGGACGGCCCCGCGGTGGATGTCTGGTGGCAGGCCGCGCCCGGATTCTCGCATCTGGTCCTCGAATTCGATCTGACCGAGGACCTCGATCCGGCTCCGCTCTACCGGCTGGCGCAGGACGCGGTGGCGGCGGCCCTGGAGCAGGGACTGCAGGAGACCGACCTCGCCGAGGTCGTGTCCATGGCGCGTACGAACACGTTGAAGGAACGCGAGCAGCTGCGCATGACCGGCATCTACATCGCCGAGCCGCTGGTCCTTGGCGGTCCGGACTTCCTGCTGTCGTACCTGGAGCGGCTCGAGGCGGTCACCGTGGACGACGTGACGCGCATGCTGCAGACCTGGCTCGTGGATCAGCCGTGTCTGGCGCTCCTGGTCGAACCCGCGGAAGCCGAAGCCGACGCAGGCGCGAACACGTCGAGCGAAGCGCCCGTCGAACGGTCGGAACTCGACAGCGGTGCGGTGCTCGTGAGCCAGACCAATCCCGGCAGCGCGTTGATGGCGGTCCACGTGGCCGTGCGGGATCGCGCGGAGCTGGACCGCCACTTCGGCCAGCCGGGCGCGCTGAACCTGGTGCACCGCCTGCTGGAATCGGGGATCAGCGGTTGCGACCGCGCGTGCCTGGCGCGGCGGCTGCGGCGACTGGGCGCCCGGATCAAGCTGGTGGACGACCCCCGCTTCCCCATGGACGACTACTACACCAACGGGCGATTCAGCTTCATCCGCGTGGAGTGCGCGGCCGACCAGGGGGCGGCCGTGCTGTCGTTGCTGGGCGAGCTGGCGCAGTTCAGCACGTTCACCGACGAGGATCTCGCGCGTGAGCGACGCCAGCAGCTCGCACTCCTGAGTCGGCGCGCGGGCACCGCGAGCTGGCAGGCGCAACGTCTGCTGGCCGAGGGTCTCTACGGCGACCATCCGCTGGCGCTGCCGGCCGAGGGAACGACCGCCTCGGTGGAGGCGATCGGCTACGACGATCTTCGCAGCCTGTATCGCAACGCCTTCCGGCCCGAAAACCTGATCCTGGCGGTGGTCTCGCCGTACTCCCACGAGGAACTGAAGACCATGCTGCCGTCGCTGCCCGGCGGCGGCAACGGCACGCGCGACGAGGTCGGACCGGTTCCCGAAACGACCTCTCCCGCCCGCCTGACCGCGCACGTCGGCGGACCCATGGCCGCGGTGCGCCTGGGCGCGATCCGCCGCGTGGCGTCGACCGATGTGCACGCGCTGGAGATGTTGACCGCCGTGCTGTCGGATCGCCTGGTCATGGACCTGCGCGAGACGCGGGGGTTGAGTTACAGCGTGGGCGCCCGCATGCGAGTGGACGGCGACCGGGCGGTGTTCTCGGCGCGGCTCAACCCGCCGACCGCGCGCCTGGCCGAGGGCGAGGCGGCGCTGGCGACCGCGCTGCGCGATTTCGACGCCGCGACGATCACCCAGGACGAACTG
>CAZJMO010000254.1:0-3960 GCA_964547085.1 uncultured Fibrobacteraceae bacterium
GGCACTAAATACTGCTTTTTGCCCGCTTTTAGGGAAAATTCGTTAAATTTCGCTTCAAATTCTGCAACTTTCCCAAAGTCGCATTTGCCCATCAGTCGCAGCACGCCGGGGCAGATGTGTTCGGGGGCGACCTTGAGGATGCCGCTGATCTGGTGCGCGCAGATCTGTTCGAGGTAGCGGCGGGCGCTGTCGTCCACGAGCAGGTCGAAACGCAGGCCGCTGCCCAGGAAGACGTGCTTGACGCCCGGCACCTTGGCGACCTTGCGGTAGATGCGGATGCAGGTGTCGTATCCCAGTTCGAGGTGCGGGCACTTCTGGGGCAGCAGGCAGTGGCGGTCGCGGCAGAAGCGACCGCGGTCCCAGCGCTTGCAGCGGGCGGCGTAGAGGTTGGCGGTGGGGCCGCCGATGTCGGTGATGGTGCCGCGGAACGTGGGGTCGGCCGCGATGCGGCGGGCTTCGGCGAGGATCGACGCCTCGCTGCGCGACTGCACGATGCGGCCCTGGTGCGCGGTGATGGCGCAGAACGAGCAGTCGCCGCAGCAGCCGCGGTGCGCGGTGATCGAGGTGCGCACGGTCTCGAGCGCGGGAACGCCGCCCTGCGCGTCGTAGCTCGGGTGCCAGGTTCGGCGGAACGGGAGGTCGTAGAGGGCGTCGAGGTCCCGGCTCGACATCGGTGTCGGCGGCGGTTCGACGATCACTGCGCGGTCGCCGTGCATCTGGAGAACGGGACGGGCGGTGTCGGGCTCGAGCTCACGGTGCGCCAGGCGGTGTGCCTCGAGGTACTGGTCGCGGTCGGCGATGACCTGTTCGCACGAGGGCAGGACGACCGCGTCGCCCGGTGCGTGGTCGCGGGGGCGCACCACGGCCGTGCCGGGAATGCCGTCCAGGACGTCGCCGGCGGTCAGACGCCGCGCGATCTCCACGATCGGCGCCTCGCCCATGCCGTGGACCAGGATCTCGGCGCGGGTGTCCAGCAGGATGGAGCGGCGGACCTTGTCGTCCCAGAAGTCGTAGTGGGCCAGGCGGCGCAGGCTGGCCTCGATGCCGCCCAGGACCACCGGCACGCCCGGCAACGCCTCGCGCACGCGGTTGGCGTAGACGATGCTGGCGCGGTCGGGACGCATGCCGGCGCGGCGGCCGGGGCTGAAGTCGTCCTCGCGGCGGCGGCGCTTGTTCGCCGAGTAGTTGGCGAGCATGGAGTCGACGTTGCCCGCGGCGATGCCCACGAAGAGGGTCGGCACGCCCAGCGCGGCGAACGGCTCGGGCCCGTGCCAGTCGGGCTGCGCGATCACGCCCACGCGCCAGCCGTGGCTCTCGAGGACACGGCCGATCATCGCGGTGCCGAACGCGGGGTGGTCGACGTACGCGTCGCCGGAGATCAGCACGACATCGCACCGGTCCCAGCCCAGCGCGGCCATCTCGGCGCGACTGGTGGGCAGGAACGGTGCGGGGTCGGTGTGCTGGTTCTTCGGGCGGGGCATGGTCCGGCCTCGCGGGATTGAGGGGAAGCGTCCTGATTGCCAAGGTCGTCGGGGATAGGGGGGGATGTCAACCCGGGGAGGGGCCGGTTGTCATCGGGGGCGCGTCGGCGCTATCTTGCGGCGGTACCCCAGCGAAGGAGAAAGCATGCGAGCCGGATTCATCGGAATGGGCAACCTGGGCCGCGCCATCGCGGGTCGGTTGCGGGAACAGGGCGTCGACCTCACCGTCTGGAACCGCACCCAGGCCAAGGCGATCGCGTTCGGCGCGCCGTTGGCCGACAACCCCGCGGCGCTGATCGGCACCGAGTCCGCCGTCATGCTCAACCTCGCCGACAGCGACGCCGTGGAGGTCGTGCTGCGCGGCAAGGACGGCCTCCTGTCGGGCGACTGCGCGGGCAAGCTGATCATCGACACGACGACCAACCACCATGCCCCGGTCGAGCTCTTCCACGAGCTGTGCCGGCAGAAGGGCGCGCGGTATGTCGAGTCGCCCGTCGCGGGCAGCGTCGTGCCCGCCATCGCCGGCAAGCTGATCGCCATGGTCAGCGGCGAGAAGGCCGACATCGACGCCGCCCGGCCCTACCTCGAGCTGATCTCCGCCTCGATCCACGTGCTCGGCGCGCCGGGTCTGGCCACGCGCATGAAGCTGGTCAACAACCTCTGCCTGGGCACCATCATGGCCGTGGTCGGCGAGGCGCTCGCCACCGCCGAGGCCGCGGGCATCGACCGCGAGCAGGCGTTGCAGGTCCTGGGCGAGGGCGGCGGCAAGTCGCTGGTCCTGGACGCCAAGCGCCAGAAGCTGCTGGACCGCGACTACAGCCCGCATTTCTCGGCCGCCATGATCTACAAGGACCTGCACTGCCTGCAGGATCTCGCGCGCGACCTCGGTCGTGCGCAGCATCTGGCCGGCGTGGTGAAGGAGCAGTTCGCGCGGCTGTTCCTGGAGGGACGCGAGAAGGAGGACTTCTCGGCGATCTACGAGGTGTTCCGCGGCTAGGGGTTATTTCGATATGACGTTGTCGGGACGTTTCGGGGTCCGTATCTAGACGAACGCAGGCGTGTTTGGCGCGAATTCGCCGGAGCAGACCTCGGATCTCGTTCCGGGCACCTGCAGCCCAGGGATGACCGCGGCGGTCGGATCCGTATTTCCGACCGCCGCGCGTGCGTCCGGAGGTTGCAGCGGTCGACGGTCGAATGCTAGGCTGCGGCGGTCCGCCCGTCCGGGAGCCTCCAGCAACAAGGACCGTTACCATGTCGCGACGTCTCGTCCTCGCCGCCCTGGCCATCGTGTTGACCACCGCCGCGATGGCGCAGCAACAGGAACCGCTGCGCATCCTCGACTACCCCTCCATGACCGAGTGGCTGCCGCAGACGCCCGGCACCACCGCCGGCGCCGCGGGCGGCTTCCTCAACCCGGCCGCCTGGTCCACGCTCGAGGGCACGATCCAGGAAGGCGCGTTCTGGTGGGACGACCGCTCGGCCCGCCAGGGGGCTCTCGACAACTGGGGCTTCGCGCTGAGCGGACCGCTCGGCTTCGGCGCCAACAGCCAGGTCTTCGATATGGGCGGCGAGACCTTCCGCGTCACCGACTGGCAGCTCGGCCTCTCGAGGGGCGACCGCGCGTCGCGCCTCGGCCTGGCCTACCGCTGGGCGACCGGCGACACCGAGGCCGTCGGTCGCGAGAGCGCACTCGTGGCCGGCTGGTTGCTGCGTCCGTGGCGCCACCTGTCGTTCGGCGCCGCCGGGACGTGGTCGACGCGGTCCGGCAGTCGCCAGGGCGTCTTCGACCTGGGCCTGCGTCCGTTCGGCGACGACCGCCTGTCGGTGTACGGCGATTTCACGCTTTCGGAGAAGGAGGCGTGGAAGAACGGCCGCTGGGGCGCCGGCATCGCGGTGCGTCCGGTGCGCGGCCTGCACATCGGTTTCGGCGTGCGCGACCTCGCCGGCACGGACGACCTCCGCATGCACGGCTATCTCGGCATGACCGACGAGATGTTCGGCCTCGACCTCCTCGGCGGCTACACCGACAAGGGCGATCACGACGAGCGCGCGAGTTTCCTCGTGCGTATCAATCCGGCGCGGCATCGCAACGAGGGCTTCCTCGGCATCAGCTCCCTGCCGGATCCCTTCTTCGCCCCGCTGGGCATGGAGAATCGCTACCTCACCTACCAGAAATACCGCTACCTCGACACGACCCGCGTCGCCTGGCTCGACGTCATCAAGTACCTCGACGCCGTCCAGAACGACCCCGCCTGCGTCGGCCTCGCCCTCAACCTGACCGACTTCCGCGGTCGGGCGTCCCTGGTGTGGGAGCTGCGGCAACGGCTCGAGTCGCTGCAGGCCGCCGGCAAGCAGGTCGTCATCGTGACCGGTCGGCTCGACATCATGGGCTACTACCTGGCCTCGGTGGCCGACCACCTGATCATGCAGCCGGAGGCCGACCTCGTCCTGCAGGGCCTCGCCAGCGGTCGCACGTACG
>CAZJMO010000254.1:3970-5323 GCA_964547085.1 uncultured Fibrobacteraceae bacterium
TGGCTTCCAGGAGTTTCGTTACTTCAAGTACAAGTCCGCCGCCGAGGTCGGCGCGCGCATGGACATGAGCGAGGGCGAACGCGAGCAGCGCGAACGCCTGGTCGAGGTCATCTACGACGAATTGCGCCGCGGCATCTGCGAGGCGCGCGATATGACGCCCGCGGCGTTCGATGCGCTCGTCGACGACGTGGTCGCCCTGTCTCCGAAACGGGCGCTGGAACGCGGGCTGGTCGATGCCCTCGGCGGTCCCGACGACGCGCTCCGGTGGGTGCGCCGTGTCCAACGCTGCGACATCCGTCCGCCTTATCGCGGCGACATGGCCGGCGGCTTGCCCGAGGAGCAGTGGAGCCGGCCGCCGCGCGTCGCGGTGGTCTACGCCGTGGGCGAGTGCGCCATGGATTCGGGGATCGAGGGGCGGAAGACGGCGCGCTATCTCGATGCCCTCTCCCACGACCGTTCGGTGAAGGCCGTCGTGCTGCGCGTCGACTCGCCGGGCGGCGATCCGTTGCCCAGCGAGATGGTCGCCGCGAAGGTGCGGCAGCTACGCGCGATGGGCACACCGGTGATCGTCAGCCAGGGCGACGTCGCCGCCAGCGGCGGCTACTGGCTCAGCATGGACGGCCAGGAGGTGCTCACCACGCCCTTGACGATCACCGGCAGCATCGGCGTGATCGCAGGCTGGATCTGGGCCGAGAATCTCGACGAGAAGCTGGGCCTGGCGTACGACGGCGTCCAGCGCGGTGCGCACGCCGATCTGCTGCGCGGCATCACGATCCCCGGACTGGGCATCAGCGTGCCTTACCGTGGTCTCGACGCGGAGGAGGAGGCGTTGGTCCGCGGCTACATCCTCGACGCCTACGACTCGTTCGTGAAGAAGGTCGCCGCCGGTCGCGGGCTCGAGGAAGATACCGTGCGCGAGCTGGCCCAGGGCCGGGTCTGGATGGGTCCCGACGCGATCGAGCATCATCTCTGCGATCGTACCGGCGGCCTGACCGAGGCCATCGCGCTGGCGCGGGAGTCGGCGGGGATCGACCCGCGCCTGGAGATCCGGTTGACGGAATATCCGCCGCAGCCGCTGATCGACCTGAGTGGTCTGCTGGGCGGCGGTATGCCCCTGTCGCTTCCGTTCGGCCTGCTCCAGCCGCAGGATCCGTGGTCCCTGCTGACCGACCTCGACGCCGGGCCGGCCGTCGCGACGCCGTCCGACGACGCGCCCTTCGACTACGTCCGCTGGTACCTGCAGATGGTGGGTGCGGATATGGGACGACCGCAGGCCGTGCTGCCGCCGGAGATCCTGCCGGCCGGCTGGGGCGAGCCGCGGTAACGGCCCGGCGCCGGGCACGACCCAGAGCC
>CAZJMO010000255.1:0-4277 GCA_964547085.1 uncultured Fibrobacteraceae bacterium
CAGATCCTGGCGGAGGACGAGCAGGCCCCCCGCAAGCAGCAGCATACGGCGGCCAGGCTCTACCGGCGGTTGCGGGATGAGCACGGCTACGGCGGCGGCTACGACGAGCTGCTCGTTCTGCGCGCGGTCGCTGGCAACACCAGCGCTCCGACGCAGGTGGACATCACCGCTACGGTGAACCACAGCACCGAGACCGGCTATGACTACTCGAACCTCGGCTACTACAAGGCCGACGCTGCGATCGCTTACCTGTGGACCGCCGATGACGCGGGCGTGGGTGTTGCTGTCAACGCTACGGTGACCTACCAGGTCGGCGAGTACGTCGGCGAGCTCCTGAACGAAGTTGCCATCGTGTGGCATGTCACCTCCGACGGTGGCGCCTCGGATGAGGACTGCGGCTGGCAGGGCGACGGCGCTCTCCAGCTCGACAACGTTACGGTCACCGTGACCAACGACGGCGTTGTTCAGAGCTTCTACGACGACTTCGAAGACGGACTGCCCCTGCCCGAGTTCAATGCGGAAGCAGTGATCTACGGTGACTGGGTTGTCGAGTACCCGATCGGCGTGGGCGACTATGCTCACATTCGCAGCCAGCTGGCCGACGAGGACCCCTGTGCCTCGGACTACAGCCCGGTGGCCTGCTTCATCGCCGATGACATCATGTACAACCTGGGTGGCAACCCGACCGACCAGTGTGTAGATTGGTGCTACGGCCCCGGTGGCTACATTGTGCACACGGAGGGCGGCTTCGCCGGCCCGACCGGTCACATCTACAACGCCATCGAGTCCCCCGTGATCGATTGGCCGGCTGGCGAATACCTGGGTACGAGCCTGGAATTCGACGTCTACCGCCATGAGGATCTCTCGGCTGACGCGCCGGGTATGTTCTACACCTGGCAAGTCCGTTCCGTGGCTGCAGGCGACGACATCGCCATCGCTGCGTACAGAAACCGGAACTTCGTACAGTACGGCGGCCCGGACTGGCTCCCGCACAACGAACTCGTGACCGATCTCATGGAGCCCGGTCGTACCGAGGTCCAGGTTGCTATCGCAGTCTACGAACTCGGTTACGCGTGGGGCTGGGTCGGCGAAGACGGCTATCCTGCTCCGTACATCGACAACGTCAAGCTGCGTACGTATGACTTCTACGGTCCGGGTATGTCCGCTCGCGAGCTCGATCTCGCCAACGACAACTTCCCGGCCGACGGCCAGATCCACCTGGGTGTGGACATGGGTCTGAACGACGTGCGTTTCGACATGGCGAACAACATCGCCACGGCCGAAGAACTGCGCAACGACGCGGGTGACTCCATCGTCTTCGATATCGCCGCCGTGCGCACCGGTTCGGCGCTGGTGGAAGTCGACGATGGCACCCACATGCCGCCGACCCTGTACTTCACCATCAAGCTGAACCCGGCCTTCCCCGCCGCCATGCGGATGGGCGTGGGTCCGTTCACGGTGAATGCGGGAACGACCGGCGAGTTGAGTGGTGTGATCACCGACGACGGTACCGTCGACGGTACGATGGACGGTTACGTGGTTGGCGCGCACGCTGTGGACAACGGCGCTGCTGATCCCGACGGCTTCATGTTCGATCTGCCCGAAGCTCGTTCGGCCCTGAACGACGACGGCGACTTCGCCGCGGTCGCGAGTGGTTTCCTGTATCCTGGTGACGTCCTGCATTGGTACGTTGAAGCCTGGGACGTCGTCGAAGCCGACTTCCAGAACGCGACCTTGCCGGCTAACATCGCCGAATTCGGTGACTTCTCGGGCCCGATGGCCTACAACCCCTCGTTCACCGTGCACGCCCTGCCGACGTTGTTCGACGATACTGGCGATCAGCCCGCCATCGTCTTCTGGAACGACTTCGGAAACCGTGGTGGCAGGGACGAGTGGTACAGCACGCTGCAGCAGCTGGGTTACTACGCCGGCGAGCAGTATGACATCTACTACACCAACGGTCCTTCCTCCGGCGTTGCTAACGGCATCGGTGGCCGTGCGGCGTTTGGTCAGTTGGACGGCTACAGCACGATGCTGTACACCGCTGGTGACCTGGGTGTTAACACCATCTCCAACCTGGACTACGAGAACGACGCCGGCGACGACGTCGGTGTCCTGAACGACTGGCTGTCCGAGGGCGGCAAGTACCTGTTCGCAAGCGGTGACGACCTGATCTCCGACCTGAACCAGTCCGGCTCCTCCACCGTGGCGTTCATCGACGCCTGGATGGGCCTGAACTGGGAGGCCAACGACGTGCGTCCGCTGCTGGGCGGCGACACGGCGCCCATGGTCTACCCGGTGGCCGGCAACTCGGTGTTCGAGACGACGGAATCGTGGATCGCCTACGGCGGTTGCCGCATCATCAACACGTTCGACGCCATCAGCACCGCTGGTGCCGAGCAGCTGGCCGTCTTCAACGACGGTACCAGCGGCATGGCTGCTGCGACCAAGTTCACGGCCACCAACACGTCGCAGGTCATCCTGATGCCCTACGACTTCATGTACATCCGCACGGCGCCCACGGCCGCGAAGGTCAACCAGCCTGCCGGCCTGCCGGTTCGCGCCCAGATCCTGGGCGAGATCCTGGGCAAATTCGGTCATCCTTCGCGTGACGCGTTCGCGACCGATGTGCCCGAGGGTAGCGTGAAGTTCATGGCCAAGGCCTATCCGAACCCGTTCAACCCGAGCACGAAGATCGAGTTCAACATGCCCAAGGCGGGCCACTTGAGCTTGAAGGTCTACGATGTTCGTGGTCAGTTGGTTCGTACCCTGATCAACGAGGTCCGGGAAACTTCCGGCCACGTGATGTGGGACGGCACGAGCGACCAGGGCAAGCGCGTTTCCTCCGGCGTCTACTTCTACGAGGCGCGGACGGGCGACAGTGTCGTGGTTAACAAGATGGCCCTGGTGAAGTAAATCTTCTCCAGATCCTAGTTGTCATCTGAGAGGGCCCCGGTCGCAAGACCGGGGCCTTTTTCCGTTGTTGAGGCGCTCTCGCCGGAGCCGGAGGGATTCCGGACCGGATCGGGGGATGCAAAACCCGCGATTCGACCGATTTGCGACGAAATTCTGGCAACCTTGAGGTTGACACCGGACAAGGCCAATCCCTATATTTCAAAACGAGAAACACGTATTTGGACGCGGACCGAAACCGCTTCGCGGACGGCCGCAGTTTCCGCACAATTGATTGCCGTCGGTCCCACCTCGACGGTGTCTAGTCCAAAAGTCGCGATCAGCTTCCGAGGGAGCGCGTTAGAGCATGAAAACCAGTTTTTCCCCCCGGACGGGGTTCATCGTTGTGGCGGCCTTGTTGGTTCTCTCGTTGCTTGGCGGTTGCCGGGCTTTCGAGCCCGAAGCCGTGGTCGTCAACCAGCTGCCGGAGACGTACATCATCGGTTCACCGATGCAGGACGGGGGAGGGTACTACCACTTCCACGTGTACTGGTACGGCTCGGACCGCGACGGCAAGGTGGAAAAATTCGTCTGGGCCCTGACGGACACCACCCTGCAGGACGAAGACACGGTCGAGGATGAAGAGGACGAGAACTTCAACCCCGCCCTGGATGCCAGCCAGCTCGAGATCGGCCACTGGACGACGAAGACCGATTCCATCTTCGACTTCACGATCAACCAGGGTGTGTCCATCTCGTATGACATGACCCTGCACATGGTCGCCGTCGATGATTTCGGAGATTTCGACCGGACGCCGGCGCGGCTGCATTTCTTCAGCAACTCCCTGGGCAATCCGGAGATCCAGTTCTATCGCATCAAGGACGTTCTGGATGGCGGTGCGGTTCGTGCCGACACTTCGGCCGTAGCCCTGGGCTTCGTGGACACGGTCGGTTTCAACGGTCGCTACGAGATCTTCTGGTCCGGTTCGTCGCCGAACATTCGCGGGTACGATCCCGTGGCGTTGACCGAGATCGACACGGTGTACCCGTACGACGACGGCCTCTTCGGCTACAAATGGAGGCTCGGCGGCGAACTGGGCGGCAACTGCGTGCCTTCCCAGACCGATTGCTGGCATCCGCGCCTGTTCAACGAGGCCACGGGCGACAGCTTCTCCTACTTCGGCGACATGACGCGTCTGGTCTTCAACAACAACGGGACCGGCCTCTCGCCCTTCCGCCAGCTGTTGCCGCCGGAGATGGTTTCTCTGCGGGTCAATTCCATCGACGTGGCGGGCGTCGAGGTGGCGAACTACCTGCGTGAGTTCTCCTTCATGGTGAATTACGACCCGAACACGGTGATCTTGAACAACGAGAAGGACTGGGCTC
>CAZJMO010000255.1:4287-5307 GCA_964547085.1 uncultured Fibrobacteraceae bacterium
GACCTATCCCTACTACATCCTGTTGAACGACTCGCTGCAGCTGCATCATCCGTTCGCCTCGGGAGAACGGATTCCGGATCGAAGCTACGTCGTGGTCAAGGCGCTCGGACGCGATCACCAGCTGGATGTGCCGCGGAGTACTACCTACGAGATGGGCTTCACGGCCTACGTGACGGGGCAGATCTCGAAGTTCACGGGCGGTACCTATTCGTTCAAGACTTCGGCGAGCGCGCTGGACACGTTCCCCGCCTGGGGCGCCAGCGCCGAGGGCTGGTATGCCGATACGCTGGGCTTCCTGGCGGCTCCGCGCTCGGAAATGACGGTCAACATGCAGTCGGTGGACGAGCATGGCCGGCGCGACGGTTCTCCGGCGCAACTGACGTTCGACGTGGGCTATCCTCCCTGCGTGCAGTGTCTGGAGGTTCTACCGAGCGAAGGCGTTTCGGCGTTCGATGAAACGCTGGCCTGCTACGATCCTGAGGCCGGCGCGCATCCGTGTTTCGGCGGTGAGCCGGAATACTATATCATGTCGACCGACAGAGGGACGGCCCAGCCGGGGCGGACGTATCTGCCGCGGCTGGCGGAATTCGCCTTCCTGGCCGTGGACAAGGTGACGAAATCCGCCTCGTTCGTGCTCAGCACCGAGGGCCTGACCGAGACCCACTACCTGATTTCCACGTACGTCTACGGCATGGACATCCTCTATCACGGACAGGATGAGGAGAGCGAACGGTACGACGAGAATCAGTGGCGCACCATGGCCTGGAAGACGCAGATCGACTACGACTGCGATCCGGACAATCAGATTCGCGACGGTGCCGGCGCCGACGCCATCAACGTGGTGAACTGGGGCGTCGAGGGAACGGACGGCCTGAAGATCGACAACAGCGGGCTCTGGAAGAAGAAGGTCCGGTTCTACGTGACGCGCACCCTGGTGGATGACGGCGAACAGGCCTTCCGCTTCCAGTTGGCGATTCTCTACTTTACGCCGCTCGGCGAAATACCCGATCCGCTCGACCC
>CAZJMO010000256.1:0-1295 GCA_964547085.1 uncultured Fibrobacteraceae bacterium
GTCCGAGGAGGACGTGCGCCTCGCCCTCTCGGCGGCCGGCGCGGACAGCGAGGCCGCACTGGACGGCATCCTCGGAAGGTCTCGAAGGTCGGGCTCTCCTCGTTGTGGCAGGTCACGCAAAGAGCTTCGTCGGGCGTGATCAGGCCGACGGTCGCGCCGTCGATCTCGCACGAGGTGATCTGCTTCATGACCTTCAGCTTCTGGTAGTCGCCGCCCGCGCCGTGGCACGACTCGCAGCTGACGCCTTCCTCCATCGCGTATTTCTTGCCCAGATGCGCCGCGTCCACGCCGTGGGCCGTGACGTGGCACTTCAGGCACTCGTCCGCCTTCTGCGGGTCGGCAATGCCGCGTTCCTTGGCGATCGCCAGCGATTGCTCACTCGCGAGCACCTCGAACGCCTTGGCATGGGACGCCGCCGCCCAGATCTTGTATTGCTCGCCCGACTTCGCCTTGTTGTGGCACATCTTGCACTTGGCGGCGCCCAAGAACTCCCGCTGCTCTGCGGAGGCACCGGCCACCGCGCCCACCAGGATCATGGTCGCCACGGCCACCGAAACGATCACGCGTACCTGCAGGTTGGTCGTCTTGTTCTTCATCGCTACTCCTCTCGATTGTCGACGGTTTCAGGTCCGTCGGCCGCAATGCGTCACATCACGACCGGGTTGTCATCGGCGGCGTCGGGATCATCCCGGCGCCCCTTATCGTCGTTGCTGCCGGCTTCGGGCTCGGCCTCGGCAGCCTCGGCCGGGTGCATGGTCCTCCACTCGTGAGTCGGGAGCCGCCCGTCGAGCCAGATTGTGCTCATGGGGTATTCCGATGGCATGAAGATGACGTAGAACAGATGCCAGATGATGATCGCACTGACGGCCAGGATGGCCTCGTAGAAGTGCACGACCTCCGCGACCCGGACCACCCACGCCGGCAACACGCCGGTCAGCAGAGCGGGGAACCAGAGGATCGCGCCGGTCAAAGCCATGACGACCGTACCCCAGACGACCGCCCAGTACTCGGCCTTCTGGGTGTAGTCGAAGCGATGGAAATTCGGACGCTCGCGCCGCAGCCCCAGATGGAACGCCATGTTCTGCGGGAATTCGAGGAAGTCGCGCCCCTTGGGCGCGATCGCCTTCAGGTTCATCCGACCGCGCCGCGCCAGGACGACCCAGACCATGTGGTACACGCCCGCCGCCGTCAGGATCACCGCGAAGACGCGGTGCAGGCCGGACCGCAACACTTCGTTCCCGCCCAGGCCGATGAGCTTGACCGGTACCCCCAGCTTGCGCTGGACGTTGACCACA
>CAZJMO010000256.1:1305-4885 GCA_964547085.1 uncultured Fibrobacteraceae bacterium
GGCGAACGCAGCGCGAACCCGGTGATCGCCAGCCCCGTGAAACTCAGCAGCAGGACCAGATGCTGCATCCGCTCCGCCCGCATCCAGCGGATCACGGACTCCTCCTTACGACGCCGGCGCCGGTACCTGATCAACTCGTAACGCGCCACGATCAGGTTGTGCAGCGCCATGCCGCCGAGCACGACGCTGATCAGGCCGATGTAGATCAGGCGCGCCCACTCGTGAGGTCCGCGCGCGGCCAACGCGCTGGCGTGCGTGTAGCTGCGCGCGAAGGTGTCGTTCGACCGCTCGTGGCAGTGGCCGCAGGTCTCGGCCACGTTGTCCTGGTGGATGGACGACGCGGGGTCCATGGGGCTGCGGATCGCGTGCGTGCGGTGACAGTCCGTGCACGACGCCACCAGTCCGCCGCCGTGCTCCATCGCCCAGCCGTGATAGCTGTCCAGATAACTCTCCACGACCCCGGCGGTGATGCCGTACTTGGCGACCAGTTCCGCGTCGGTGTGGCAGACTCCGCACAACTGGCGGGCCAGGTGTTCGGGCGTGGTCGCGGCATCGGGATCCAGGACGCGACGCGTCAGGTGCTCGTCGTGGCAATCGTTGCACGTGGGCGCGTCGTGGATGCCGAGCGCCAGCGACTGGCCGTGGATCGAGGCCATGTACTCGACGCTCTCCTGCTCGTGGCATCGGCCGCACGTCCGCGCCAGGTGGACCCGGTTGATGCCTGCATCTGGGTTCTGGGCGTGCTGCAGGTCATGGACGCCGTGGCAATCGATACATGTGACGGAATGGTCGCCGTTGACATCGACCTCGCCGTGCACCGACTCCTGGTACTGTGCCAGGGTGATCGGCAGCCGCACGTAATCGGCCGTCACCACGGTTTCCTCGCCGTGACAGTGGCCGCACATCTCCGGCAGATTGTGCGCGTTGATCGGCGAGGCCGGATCCTCCACCCCCAGAACGTGGTGCCCGTCGTGACAGTCGGCGCAGGTTGCGGCGCCCTCGTTGCCCCGCAGGCGACCGAACCGGTGCACGCTGCCGCGGTACGCTTCCTCGACATCGTCGTGGCAGGTGCCGCAACCACCCTCGAATCTGCCGACGGCGTCCTCGGCCTTGTGCGTGCTGTGGCACGAGAGGCAGGACATGTCGCCATCGGCGAGCAGATCGGCGTGGACCGAGCCCGCGAACTGGTGTCGCTCGACGGCGTGGCACTCCGAGCAGTTCTGCGCCATACGCTCGGACACCTGCGGCTTGTGCGTTCCGTGGACATCGTGGCACGACGCGCAGTTGAGCGACGCCCCGTCCTGCCGGCCCAGGTCCACGTGGCCACCGCGCTGGACGGCATCCATGGCGCCGACATGACACGACTCGCAGAGCACGTTGACCGCACCGGCGGACGGCGGCAGGCCCGGACCGTGCGACTGGTGGCAGGAGACGCAGCCCGGGCGGTCGCTCGAGGCGCCCGGCGACGCCGCGTGCACACTGCCGTCGTAGAGCCCCGCCTCGCTCGCGTGGCAGGCGCGGCAGGACTCCTCGGCCACGGCCTCCTCGATGCCGTGCAGCTGGTGCGGATCACCGTCGGACGCGTGGCAACCCACGCAGTCGGGCGACTGCCCGTGGCCGGCGTCCCGCGCCTTGTAATGGAAATTCTCGCGATGGCTCGCAACGGCGTCGGCGTGGCACGCCGCGCAGTCCACCCGCTGGTAGCGTTCGAAGTGCGGAACATCCTCGAAATCGCCGGTCTGGTCGTGGCAATCGACGCAATCCAGACCGGCGTGCACGCTGGCCTCGAGGACGGGCAATTCGTGGCAACCGAGGCACGTCCCGGAGTCCGCATGGGAAACGACCGGCGCGCCAAGAACCAGGCTCGCCAGCAGCATTCGGACGGCGTGTCTGCCGGTTGACCCGGGGTCGCGGGTTCGGCCCATGCGCGCTCCTCGGTTACGACCGGGGTGGCGTGATCGTCGATGGATCCAAGATAACACCGATCGTCTTGTAAAAGAAGTGTAATGCTATTTGTTCCCTATGCCTTGCGCTATATTGTCGAACACGATTTCAATTTTCATCACATGATCAAGGCCCCACGTCCGGCCCTTGCCCAAACTCCCGGACCCGGTGTACCATGCCCCGCAACACGAGCCGAAATCAACGGAAGGAACACGACGTGGACCAGATGCGCGCACAGTTCATGGAGGAAGCACTGCGGTTGGCCAAGGAAAACGCGGCCGGCGGGCACGGCGGGCCGTTCGGCGCTGTCGTGGTCAAGGACGGCAAGATCATCGCCCGCGGCGTCAACAGCGTCACCCCGTCGTGCGACCCCACCGCCCACGCCGAGATCATGGCGATCCGCGAGGCATGCCGCGTGCTGAATTCATGGCAACTCACCGGCTGCGAGATCTACGCCAGCTGCGAACCGTGCCCCATGTGCCTGGGCGCCATCTACTGGGCGCGCCCCGAACGCCTGTTCTACGCCGGCACGCGCGCCGACGCCGCCGAAGCCGGGTTCGACGACTCGTTCATCTACGACGAGGTCCCCCTGCCGCCCGCCGAACGCTCACTGCCGACCGAGCACCTGCCGCATCCCGATCGACTGGGACCGTTCCAGGCGTGGACCGACTGCGCCGACCGGGCGGACTACTGAGCCGATTCGGCGGCCTTCTTCTCCAGGAACGGCGTGATCAGATCCACCGGCAACGGGAAGATCGTGGTGCTGTTGTTCTCGGCTGCGATCTCGGTGAGCGCCTGCAAGTAGCGCAGTTGCAGCGCTGTCGGGTGCTTCTCGATGATCTTGGCCGCGTCGCTCAACCGCTCCGACGCCTGGAACTCTCCTTCGGCGTGGATCACCTTGGCGCGGCGCTCACGTTCGGCCTCGGCCTGCTTGGCCATGGCGCGCTTCATCTCCACGGGCAGGTCCACGTCCTTGATCTCGACGTTCGAGACCTTGATGCCCCACGGATCGGTCGCCTCGTCGAGGATGGTCTGCATCCGGATGTTGAGCTGGTCGCGCTCGGCCAGCAGTTCGTCCAGTTCCGCCTGCCCGACCACGCTCCGCAACGTGGTCTGCGCGAGCTGGCTGGTGGCGAAGAGGAAATCCTCCACCTCGATGATGGCTTTCTCCGGCTCGATGACCCGGAAGTAGAGCACCGCGTTGACGCGCACCGAGACGTTGTCCTTGGTGATCACGTCCTGCGGCGCCACGTCCATCACGATGGTCCGCAGGCCGACACGAACCATCCGTTCGATGAACGGCACCAGGATGATCAGTCCCGGCCCGCGGACGCCGACGAAGCGGCCGAGCCGGAAGATCACGCCGCGCTCGTACTCGCGCAGGATGCGCAGCGCGTTGGACACTATGACGATGAACAGAACCAGCAGCGTACCCGGGAACACGAACGCCATGGCCACTCCTCTCGCTCGATACTTCCGACCTCACTCCAAGGCGCGCACCTGCACCACGCGGCCGCGCACCGCCACCACCTGAACCTCGGCATCCGGCGCCAGCGCGACGTCCGCCTCGGCATCCCACATCTCGCCGTGGAAGACGACCTTGCCGCCCGTTCCGTCGGGCGCGGTCGCCTGCACC
>CAZJMO010000256.1:4895-5304 GCA_964547085.1 uncultured Fibrobacteraceae bacterium
GGTTCCGGAAAGGGTATCAAGCGTTTCGATCGACCAGACACCGCCTGTTTTGCGGGCATATTTTAAGTGATTGTTTCTATCATCGAAATAACTGATGTGGGCTTGATTTGAAGAATCAACGGCTAGTGAGGCGAACAGGCCGACGGCCGGAATCATCACGCGCAGGCTGATCTTCGCCCAGGGCTCCGGGGAATCGAAGAGCAGCAGCGACCCGAGCACCATCGACGAGACCCCGCCGATGGTCAGCCCGCCGAAGCTCGGGACCTTCACTTCCAGGATGAGCAGCACCACCCCCAGCAGGATCAACCCGACGCCGGCGTAATTCACCGGCAGCGCCTGGAACGCATAGAGCGCCACGAGCAGGCAGACGCCCCCGCGAATGCCCGGCACCAGGGCCCCCGGCTGGCTC
>CAZJMO010000257.1:0-1302 GCA_964547085.1 uncultured Fibrobacteraceae bacterium
AGCCCCGTCGCCGGGTCGAACCAGAACTCCTTCGACTCCTTCTCCCCATCGCCGACCACGCGGAAGACCTGGCAGGCGACCTCCCGGCCGTCGATGGTGAGCGTCTCGGCGCCGGTCGCCGGTTCGACGTCCAGGCCGCCGGCGAGCAGGAACGAACCCAGGCCCGAATAGAAATTGAAGACGCGGCCTTCCTCCAGCTCCATCTCGACGGGGTTCTCCAGCTGACGGGTCATCTGCGGCAACCCGCCCACGTAGCAGGCCCCCGCCTGTCCCAGGTGAAACCATGAATGCTCGGCGCCCATGCCCAGATGCAGGTTGAACATCGGGCTTTCCTGCACGCTCAGCAGTCGGTCCGGCCACCGCGCGGCTCCGCGCAGCTTCAGCTCCATCTGCATGGGCTCGGCCTGACCGGGAACTTGGTTCTCGACCTGGAGCAAGCCTTCCACCTCGTAGGATTTCAGCGCCTCGGCTTTCTCGCGCGTGATCTCCAGCGCCGCGTCGTAGTCGGAATTCTCCGCGACCGCCGAGGCGGGATGGAAGGAGAGGGTCGCGCCGGCTGCAAGCAGGGCGCCCAGCAGGAAGACTCGCCGCATGGGTTCGTTCCTTTCGGGGATAAGAATTCGGCGGGCATCGGGTGTCCGGGTCTACCCCACAGCCGGGCCGGAGTTCCCCCAAGGTACCATCAAAGAACGCGTGGGACAAACGCCGGTGAGGCGAACGACAGCGGGGAAACCCGGCAGGAACGGAATCAGAAACGGGGCGCGGTGGCCAGCGTGAGAATGTTCCGGTGATTGAGCGAGAGCGTCTCGGCGAGCTCGATGGCGCGTGCCAGTCGTTGATGGCCCGCCTGCGCCGGATCGTGGTGCCAACGTACGGCGTCAACGAGCTGGTACGGAAAATCCCATGCCTCGAGCAGGGCCGCGCCCGCTGACCTTGACCAGGAAGGCTGCTCCGTAGGCCGTACCCAGGCAGTGACGCCACAGCTCGTCCAGACCCAGCGAATAGACCGGCAGGTCGCGTTCGAGGACGGGCTTCATCGCGAGCGTGAAACACATGCGGGCAAAGGTGAGATTGCCCACGAGAACGAGGGCTTCCCGCGGGCTGCCGATCCTGCGCTTGAAGTTATACATGGGCGAATTGCACAGTTTCAGCAGTCCCGCGGTCAGCCCCGCGTCACGCTCCACGATCGGAAGGAGTCTAGTGACTTCCACCACCGGATCATCGACGATCTCCAGCAGTGAGACCACCGATTCGGGCCGGGCGCTCAAATCGGGCGCCGCGGCGATCAGATCCTGCAGAGAA
>CAZJMO010000257.1:1312-1648 GCA_964547085.1 uncultured Fibrobacteraceae bacterium
CACGATGGGATCGTGCTCCCTCCCGGGGCGTCCAGGTTAGCCCCGGGAGGGATCGGGTACCGGGTCCGGGCGACCCGATGACAAGGTATCGGAGCTTGGGGTTGGCGGTTAATACGGGTTTGTCTGTAAAAAACAGTACAGCGGGCCACAGAGAGGTATGCAGTCCGCGCTAGTCGAATCGATGTGCAGGAGGCGCCGGGAACCTACCCGGCGACCAGGATGTGGTGGTGTTTCTTCCTGCCCACCTGCAGCTGGATGCGCCCGTCCGCGACGTGGGCGGAGGTCAGCGCGAGCATCTCGTCGTTGACCACTTCGACGTTCACGCGCACGCCGTAC
>CAZJMO010000257.1:1658-4419 GCA_964547085.1 uncultured Fibrobacteraceae bacterium
GGCGGATCATGCGGCGCGCTTCGCCCTTGGATTTCATCAGGCCACAGTCCACGAGAGCGTCGAGCAGCAGCAGTCCGTCGCCCGCGAGATCGGCCACGCCACGTTCGCTCGAGGGCACGGTGCTCGCGTCGGCGGCGCCGGAGAACAGCGCGGCCGAAGCCTTCTGCGCCTGGTCGGCCGCCTCGGCGCCGTGCACCAGCGTGGTGACCTCGGCGGCCAGCACGCGCTTGGCTTCGCGCAGGTCAGCGCCCTCGAGCCTCTCCAGCTCCTCGATGCGATCCTTGGGCAGCAAGGTGTACAGGCGCAGGAAGCGGGAGACGTCGCGGTCGTCGACGTTGACCCAGTACTGGAAGAAATCGAAGGGCGCCGTGCGCTCGGCGGCGAGCCAGACGGCACCCGCGGCGGTCTTGCCCATCTTGGCGCCCGTGGCCGTGGCCAGCAGCGGGAAAGTCAACCCGTAGACCTCGGACTGGTTGAAGCGGCGGCACAGGTCGATGCCGGAGCAGATGTTGCCCCACTGGTCGTTGCCGCCCATCTGCAGCCGGCAGCCGTAGTCGCGATTCAGGACCATGAAGTCGTAGGCCTGCAGGATCATGTAGTTGAACTCGATGAACGAGAGGCCCTTCTCCAGGCGCGTCTTGACCGAGTCGCGCGTGAGCATCTGGTTGACGCTGAAGTAGCGGCCCACGTCGCGCAGGAACTCGATGTAGTTGTAGTCCTTCAGCCAGTCGGCGTTGTTCAGCATGATACCGTCGCTCGGGCCGTCTCCGAATTCCAGGAAGTGCGCCAGCTGGGCCTTGATGCCCGCGAGATTCTCGTCGATCTGCTCGAGCGTGAGCATCTGGCGCAGGTCGGTCTTGCCGCTGGGGTCGCCGACCATGGCGGTGCCTCCGCCGGCGATGGCGATGGGACGATGACCGTGCCGCTGCAGGTGGACCAGCCCCATGATGGGCAGCAGGCTACCGATGTGCAGGCTGTCGGCCGTGGGATCGAAGCCGATGTATCCGGTCACCGTTTCGTCGGCCAGCAACACGGCCAGGCCTTCCTCGTCGGTGCACTGTTCGAAGAATCCGCGCCACTTCATCTCCTCGATGAAGGAAGCGAATCCGGTGTCGACTCTCGATTTCCCGCTCATGTTCAGTCCGTTCCTTGTTCCGGCTCCTGCAGCGCAGCCAGTTGGGTGAAGAATTCCGGGAAAGATACGGCCACGCACTCCGGATCGTCCAGTTTCGTTTCCCCGTCGGTGACCAGATCGGCGACCGCCAGGGCCATCGCCACCCGGTGGTCGCCGCGCGTTGCCAGTATGAGCGGCATCCCGGCCGCCCCTCCCTTCAGCGGAGTCGGCCCCCAGATGCGCCAGCCGTCGGGCCGGTCCTCGACCACCGCGCCCAGGCGCCGCAGCTGCGAACCCATGGCCTCGATGCGGTCGGACTCCTTGGCGCGCAGTTCGGCCGCGCCGGTGATGAGCGTTTCGCCCTCGCACTGCGTGGCCAGCACGGCCAGGACGGGCAGTTCGTCCACCAGGCCGGGCACCTCGTGCCGCTCGACCCCGAACGCCTGCAGGCGACCCGGTTCAGCGGTCACGTCGCCGATCGGCTCGTCCGCCGCGCCGGCTTCCTGGACGCCGACCCGCACGCCCGCGCGCCGCATCACTTCCAGGGCGCCGATCCGGCCGGGATTCAGCGACTGGCCGGTCACCGTGACGCACGAACCGGGCACCACCGCCGCGGCGACCTGCAGGAACGCCGCCGAGGACGGATCGCCCGGCACCGGGATGTCGAAACCGCGCGTCTCGAAGAGGCCCGGCAGGCACACGACGTCACCCGTGGCATCGGACGTCACCGGTACGCCCATCGTGTTCAGCAGGCGCTCGGTATGGTCCCGCGAGCCGCCGGCACCGCGCACGGTCACCGCCGCCCGGCAGGCCAGACCCGCCAGCAGCAGGGCCGACTTGACCTGCGCCGAGGCGACCTGCAGTTCGAACTCGCCCCCGCGCAGAATCGCGCCGCGCACGAGCAGCGGCAGGGTCGCCGCACCACCCAGCGGCTGGATGTCCGCGCCCATCTCGCGCAGCGGATCGATCAGCCGGGCCATCGGACGCGACGAGAGCGAAGCATCACCGCGAAGGATCACACCGGGACCGCCGGGGGCGAGCCAGCCGGCGAGCAGTCCGCAGAGCAGGCGCGCGGTGGTGCCGCTGTTGCCGCAGTCGATTTCCAGGGGAGTGTTGCCGGAAACGACGAGGATGTCCTTCGGCGGCGCCAGCATCAGGTCGCCGCCCGAGAACTCGGCGTGCACGCCCAGGGCGCGCACCGCCTCCAGGCTGGCCCTCGTGTCGGCCGCATCCAGCCAGCCGCGCGCCCGACACGCACCGCCAGCCACGAGACTGAACAGCGCCGCGCGGTGGGAGATGGATTTGTCGCCGGGAACGGCAACCATTCCCCGAAGCGCTCCGTAGTTTTGCGATTCTCCGGCGACCATGTCTTGCCCTCCCTGTTTGGCCGGAACGCAACGGCCGTGACCCGCCCGATCGTTCCCTTCGCAACAAGTCCTTTGTCCCCGGTCAGGATAACGGTAACTTAGCCGGAACCTCAACCGCCAGGATGATCGTCATGAAAGATCCGCGGGACCACGGGTCCTCGGCGACGACAAACGAATCGAGATCCCATTCCGGAGGGAAGTGGGCCGTCCTGCGCGTGCACCACTTCAGCGAGATCATGGCTCTCGCCTCGCCCACGATCCTGACGATGCTCTCGCAGAC
>CAZJMO010000257.1:4429-5295 GCA_964547085.1 uncultured Fibrobacteraceae bacterium
GTGGACACCGCACTGCTCGGACGCGTCAGCAGCCTCGCCCTGGCCGCGGCCGGGCTGGGCGGCATGCTGACCTGGGCCACCTACTCGTTGTTCAACAACCTGAGCCGTATCACGGGAACGTTCGTCTCCCAGGCGCACGGCCGACTGGACGACGAGGCCGTCGGGCACTACACCTGGCAGGGCATCTACCTCGCCATCGCCACCGGCTTCATCCTGCAGTTCCTGGGCTACCACAGCTACCTGGTGCTGCCGTGGACCCACAACCCGACCGGCGTGCAGGAACTGACCTACGTGTACATCAAGTGGCGCAGCCTGAGCGCCGTGTTCACGCAGATCTCCTTCGCCCTGATGGGTTTCTTCCAGGGGCGCCGCGACGTGAAGGTGCCCATGTGGGCGGGCATCATCGCCAACGCGATCAACCTGGTGCTGGACGTGTGGTTGATCTTCGGCTGGAGCGGCTTCGAACTGGGCGGCCACACCTGGCTGGCCGTGCCGGCGATGGGCGTCAAGGGCGCCGCGATCGGCACCAGCGTGAGCGTCTTCGTCAATGCCGTCGCGCTGTCGTGGTGGGCGTTGCATCCCCGGCTGCGCCGGCGTTACCGGCTGCACAAGCTGCGCCGGCCCGAGCCGCGCGCCATCGCCAACCTGATCCGCGTGGGCCTGCCCGCGGCCTGGGAAGGCTTCGTCGACATGCTGGGCTTCCTGATGTTCACGATCTTCGTGGGCACGACCGGCACGGTACCCCTGGCGGCGAGCCAGATCACGATCCAGGTGCTGAGCTTCAGCTTCATGCCGCTGTGGGGATTGACGACGGCCGCCAGCGTGCTGACCGGCAACTGGATCGGCGCGAAGAACCCGGACCAGGC
>CAZJMO010000258.1:0-5276 GCA_964547085.1 uncultured Fibrobacteraceae bacterium
TCTCCTGCAGCTCCTCCGCGGTCTGAACCTGCACTTCAAGCGCCCGGCCGCCGCGACGGCCGTGGCCGCGAGCGCCGACCCCGGCGCACCCGAGGCCGACGTCTACGTCCCGACGGCGGTCAATGCAGCCGCCAGCGCCGCCAGAACGGTCCGGACGCCCGATGAGGGCGATTCGTCGCTTGCCCTGATGCTGCGTCGATTGCAGTCGGCGGGCGACCGTCTCGAGGAAATCGCCGCCGATCTCGGGGTCGAGCGGGGGCTGTCTCCTGAATCCGCGCTCAAGGAAGATCCCGCAGACGTCGAATATGTCTTCAAGGCGTGCGGTCCGTGAGGGGTCGCAGCACCACGTTCTCTTTTGCCTGGAGCGAGGCATGACCGAGACGGCCGAACTGTCGCGGCCCGTGGCCGACGATTCCCAACTCAAGAACCTGATCCTGACGACGCGGGACCTGCCGGCGATGCCGCACGTCGCCAGCAAGGTCCTCGAGCTCTCGTCCGACCCGGATACGTCTGCGCAACTGCTTCAGAAGGTCATCGCCGACGACCAGGCCATGACCGCCCGGATCCTCAAGATCGCCAACTCCGCGATGTACGCGTGCAGTCGGCAGATCAAGACGCTGTCCGACGCCATCGTCATGCTGGGGTTCAACAGCATCCGTTCGTTGGTCGTCACCAGCGCCGCCCGCAACCTCTACAGCAGCGGCTCGGCGCGCATGGGACTCAAGGAGCGGTTGCTCTGGGAGCACAGCATCGGCTGTGCGTTCGCGTGCCGTTTGCTGGTCGAGAAGCGCAAACCCGCGCTGACGGAGGAAGCGTTCCTGGCCGGATTGATGCACGACATCGGCAAACTCGTCCTGAATCTGCAGCTTCCCGAACGCTTCGAGGAAATCGTGCAGATCGTCTACAACGAGAATCGGGAGTTCCACGAAACCGAGATGGAGCTGCTGGGCTTCGACCATACGCGTGTCGGCGCCCTGCTGGTCAACAAGTGGAAACTCTCGCCGTTGCTGGAAGAGGTGATCGGCCTGCATCACGACCCCGAGGCCATGACGCCCGATCGACCGCTTCTGCTCTACCTGGATCTCGCCAACCGGATCTGCCAGAAGTGCGGCATCGGTTTTCAGGAAGTCCCCGACCTCGACCTTTCCGCGACCCCGGCTGCACGGATCCTGGACTTCGGCCCGGAGGAATTCACCAGTGTGGCCGTCCAGCTTCAACGTACGCTGGAAGTGGAGATGGAAGTTTTCATCTAGGAGGACGGCATGTCTGCCGGCACGAACGGGACAACACTGGAACAACTCCGGAAATCGGTCAGCGACCTTCCGACAATCCCCGAGACGCTCAGCCGGATCCTCAAGCCCCTCGAGGATCCCAACAGCGGCGCGCGCGAGCTCGCCGAGGTCATCCGCGGGGATGCTCCGTTGGCGAGCAAGATCCTGCGTCTGGCCAATTCTCCCCTGTATCAGAAGACCCGGACCATATCCACCGTCCACGAATGCGTGGCGGTGCTGGGGTATCGCACCGTGCGCCAGGTCGCGCTGTGCGTCTCGGTCGTCGCGAGCCTCGGCCACGAATGCGAGAAGCAGCGGTCCCGGGTCGACTACCGCGACATCTGGCGGCACGGCGTCACCACCGGCGCGGTCGCGTCCGAATTGGCCATCATGGCCGGCTACTCCGAACCGGAAGAGGTCTTCACCTGCGGCCTGCTGCACGACCTGGGCAAGTTCGTCCTGACCGTGCTGCATCCCGAGACGTACGCCGAGGTCATCGTAGCCCGGTGTCGCAAAGGCGGTCTACTGACCGTCCACGAACGCGACGCGTTCGGCTTCGACCACGCCGAGGCGGGTGCGGCCCTGGCGGACGCCTGGAACTTCCCGGCGCACCTCGTCTCGAGCATCGGCGGTCACCACGCAACGTCGATCGAGTCCCCGGAGATCGGCCTGGTCGCGCTCGCGGACTATCTCGCGAACCTGCTCGACCCCGCCAGCCAGGATCTCGGGTTCGACGCGATGCTGGTCAGCGACCGCAAGTTCTACGACGCCGCCGGCCTGGGGCGCGAGAAAGTCGAGGGAAGCCTCGGAAAATTGCGGGCCGTGATCGAATCCGCGGCGCCGCTACGCGACCTGGACTGATCGGTCCGGAAAATCTCTGGCCCCTGCGCCGACGCGTTGTATCATCCCCATGTTCCATGCGTCCATGGAACATGAGGAGAACGCATGCCGAACCACGATCTGATCCTGCTCAGCCGCCAGACGTCGCTTTACGCCGCGGTGGCCGGCTGGGCTTTGCCCGACACCGAGGTCTATGTCTTCGAGGAGGCAGCCGCGGCGATTTCGCGTGCGGCGGCGGGTGGCGCTGTCATCGTCGTCTTCGACACCCGTGGTTTTCCGGCCGCGCGCGCAGCGCTGACACGCCTTCTCTCGTTGCGCGGCGACACCGACGTCGTGGGCCTCGGCCCACGCGACGAACTCGGCGGGGCGGAACTGCGGCCCGACCACGGCGTCCTGCGGTTCCTGCCGTCGGATGTCGCGGTGCCCGAACTGCACGCGGTCGTCGAGCTCCTGCTGCGCATGCGGCTGGTCCGGTTGGAGAGCGGCATCGTCGGTCGATCGCGGGCCGTCGGCCAGATGATCGCCATGATCGCCCGGGCGGCGCCGCTGGACATCAACGTCCTGATCACCGGCGAGAGCGGCACCGGCAAGGAACTGGTCGCGCACGCCGTGCATCGGAACTCGCATCGTCGCGACGGTCCGTTTCTCAGCCTCAACTGCGGCGCTCTCAGCGAGGGTGTTCTCGAGAGTGAACTCTTCGGCCATGCGCGCGGAGCGTTCACCGGCGCGGTCAAGTCGCACGACGGCGTCTTCAAGCGCGCGAACGGCGGGACGCTGTTTCTCGACGAGGTCGGCGAGATGCCTCTCGGCATGCAGACCCGGTTCCTGCGGGCGCTCGAGACGGGCGAATTCACGCCGGTCGGCGGGCAGGGTATTCTCCGCAGCGACATCCGGCTGGTCGCGGCCACGAATCGCGACCTCGCCCGCGAGGTGGAGGTCGGGCGTTTCCGCCAGGATCTCTACTATCGCCTGCGCGTCATCGTCATCGAATCGCCGCCGTTGCGGGAACGGCAGGAGGACGTGCTCGTCCTTGTCGACCACTTCCTGCAGGAGGAGAACCGCGTCCACGGGCTGGCCGTCCGCGGTTTCAGCCGCCACGCGAAGCAGGTGCTCCGGCAACACCCCTGGCCGGGAAACGTTCGCGAACTGCGCAACGTCGTCCGCGCGACGGTCGTCATGAAGCAGCGCGGCCTGATCGACGTGGAGGACCTGCCTTCGGACATCACCGGACACGACGTGGGCCACGGTTCACCGTATCTGCCGATGGTGGTCGGACCGGCGCTCGGAACCGAAGGGCTCGATCCTGGCGTACTGGCCTCGACGCTGCTGGAGTTGCGCAGCGACATCAAGGATATCAAGGCGCGGCTCGAGGAACTGGTGGTGTCGAATCAAGGCGCCGGCGGTATCCTGGGCGGCGCGATTCCGGCGGACGGGAGGGTGGTCGAGACGCTCCTGCACGAGCAGGGGCTCGAGCCGCCCGAGGGTGGAGGCGACCTCCAGGGCGCCGAGAAGGCCCTCATCGCCGCGGCGCTCGAAGCGACAATCGGGAATCGCCGCCTCGCTGCCAGACGGCTGGGCATCAGTGAGCGGACGCTGTATCGCAAACTGAAACACTACGGACTCGGTTGATGGAGGCTGTCACCTTGGCGACCGACGGAGCGTGATGTATACTCACAAAAGAACCACGCTCTTGTCTCAAGACACGTTACCCCTGGTTGGAGAGGCGATCATGCAGGTGAATCTGGTCTGGCGGCAACGCCGGTGCATGGCGGTGTGCGCGCTGGTCGTGCTTGGATGCCTGGCCGCCCTGCCGGCCTCGGCGGCCAAGTTCGCGGGCGCGTTCATGGAAAACGGCGGCGGCGCCCGGGCGCTGGGATTGGGCGGCGCGTTCACCGCGGTCGCGGATGATCCGTCGGCGACGTTCTGGAACCCCGCGGGCCTGGGCCTGGTGCGGGAACGCGAGGTCCTGCTCATGCACTCGGAGCGGTTCGGCGACCTCGTCGATCGCGATTACGCGTCGATTGTGTTGCCGACCGACTGGTCGATCTTCGGCGGCGAGAACGGCGGCTTCGGCCTCTCGCTCATCCGTCTCGGACTCGACGACATCGCCTTCACCGAGCATCTAGAGTCGCAACTCGACGCGGACGGCGACGGCGTCGTCGACAATCCGGAACTGGCGCGCCTCCTGGACCCCTCGCTACAGGACCAGATCCGCTACAAGAGCGACCAGGAGTTCGGCCTGTTCGCGTCCTACGGCGAACGCCGCGGACGCTGGCTGCTCGGCGGCAGCCTCAAGTTCATCCGGCAGAGCGTGGGAGACTACTCCAGCCTCGGCATCGGCGCCGACCTGGGCGCGTTGCGACCCGGCCTGTGGCGCAACCTGGACTTCGGCCTCAAACTCCAGGACATCACCACCACGTACCTCAGCTGGAGCACGGGCACCAACGAGACCATCTATCCGACCGTCGTGCCCGGGTTCGCGTACCGCTGGAATCTCGCCGGAAGCGACATGGACATTCTCCTGGCGAACAGCTTCGAGTGTCGGTTCGAGAACCGCGGCGAAGCCGACCAGTGGGCCGCCGGGTCCTTCAGCTGCAACAGCCACTGGGGCCTGGAGGTGGGCTTCAGCCGCAAGGTCTACGTGCGGGGCGGTTTCGACAGCGGCTTCGACGACGAGCATCTCACCGCCGGCGCGGGACTCCGACTGAACATGCTGACCGTGGACTACGCCTACGCCGGCGACACGCTCGACATCGACGAGGTGACGCACCGGATCAGCCTGTCGGTCCGCTTCTAGCTTCCGACCGGACGAAACGCGCGACGGCCGCCCTGAAGAGGGCGGCCGTCGGCGTTTACGGGCGTGTCCGAGACGAGGTCAACCGGTATGGGACGGCGGCCGGTAGGCGGCGATCGTCTGGCCGATCTGGATCTTCCGCGGATCCTTGATCTTGTTGACGCGCTTCAGATGTGTGACCGAGACGCCCAACCGGCGCGCGATCGATCCCAGGGTATCGCCCTTGCGGACCTTGTACGTGACCCGCTCGCGCACCGGATCGATCAGCGTCTCGCCGCCCGACAGGACGATGCGTCCGGTCTTCTCGGGGAACGTCCCGTCGGGCCGCAGATCGTCCTGGTCGAGGTAGGTCATGCGCGCCGGGAAATGGT
>CAZJMO010000259.1:0-1426 GCA_964547085.1 uncultured Fibrobacteraceae bacterium
GATGTCCACGTCCAGGATGCCGCCGGTGATGTCGCCGGGGCCGTTGTTGCGCAGGGTGGCCGTCAGGGTGACGGTCCCGTTGTTTTTGAATGATACGGCGACCACCGAGAGTTCGACCTCGAGGTCGGCTCCAGTGGGCGGGTCGGTGAAGGCAGCCCAGTAGAATGCCGCGCCGTCCTCGTTGACCTGGTTGTCGTCGTCGATCGTGAAGCCGGTCGCGTCGAGTTGCAGGATGCCGTGGCTGAAGTTCCCGGACCGGCGGAAGTTCAGCGTGTTGTCGAGGCCCGAGAGTTCCTTGGTCAGGTGGGCGCCGCCCTTGTTGCCGGCGGTCTTGGTCAGGACCCAGTCGGGGGTGAAGCCGGTGACGGCGAGCGGGCGGTCCTTGGCGCCGTCGCCGGTGTAGCTGCCGTAGGTCATGTAGGCGGGGTCGTCGATGAAGGCCACATAGTGGTAGACGGTGTTGAACTCGTTGGCTTGCCAGTCGGCGGACACAGTGAAACCATTAGCGTCCAGGCTTTCGATGAGGCCGGACTCGATGGACTGCTCGTCGAAGGGCGCCGAATTGCCGACGGGCATGGCGCTGGTGACGAACCGGCAGCGGGCTCCGTTGGTCGGTATCAAGATCACCATGCCGGGCGTGAAGGTCAGGCCTGAGATCGGCTTGGACGAGAGGCCTGAACCAGTATAGGAGCCGTACTCGACGGAGCCGGGGTCGTCGCTGAAGGCGATGTAGTAGTAGGTCTTGCCGGCGTCGTTGACATCGTTGTCGGTGCCGATGATGAACCCGTCCAACGTGAAGTCGAGGATCCGGTTCATGTCCGGGAAGACCTCTTGCGCCATCTGCTTGGACCAGCCGGACAGCGTGTCCGCCGTACGGATGACTGCGGATTCCGCGTTGTCACCCTTGACGATCACGACAGCAGGCGAGAATCCGAGGCCCTCGATGAGGCGGTCGTAGTTGCCATTGCCGACATAGGTGCCGGTGACGATCTCGGCCGACGCCGTGGTGGCGGCCAGCGCGAGAACCAGCAAACCGACCGATGCGGCCTGTAGCGGGCAACAACATGTTGGGCGTCGGCGACGGTTCGACATCTTGAGTTCCTGTCGGTAATTCGACAATTCGAGCAGATGATTCCCAAACGGACGACAAGTCCGCGCGATCGAGCGGACCGGTCCACATTGCTTCTTGCAACAATTCGGCTCTATGAAAGGGATCTTTAGTTCAGTCCGTGCTCGACCCCGGACGACCGGGCAGCGGCCAGACCGCGAGCGCGGCGGGAAACGCGAGGGTGGCGACCGTCAGGGTGGTCGCCGGCAGGCCGCTGAACGGGATCAGCAGCAGGGCGGCCAGGAGGGCGCCGAGGCTGCCGCCGGTGAGGTCGGCGGCGCCGAGTGGGCGCAGTCCGACGTCGGCGGGCCGGTCGCT
>CAZJMO010000259.1:1436-5271 GCA_964547085.1 uncultured Fibrobacteraceae bacterium
CTGCGGCCGCGGCGAAGATGAGCGCGGTCACCAGGCCGGCGCCGGCGAGCCAGAGTATGCTGCCGGCGAGGCGGGCGCCCGTCAACAGGCCCAGAGTGGTCAGGAAACTCCATACCGACAGCGCCACCAGCAGGACGGGAAGCCGCCAGTGGCCCGACGGCCGTGCGGCCATTCGCGCGCCGAGCCAGGCGCCGCCCGCCTGGCCCAGCATGAACACGGTCAACAATATGCCCAGATCGCGGTAGAGAACGCCGTGCTGGGTCTGGTGGTGGAGCAGGATGGAGCTGGTCAGCATCATCGCCGCCAGGCCGGCGTAGCCGGGGACCAGCAGCAGCGCGGCGCGCGGGCGGCGGCGCAGCGCCATCACGCCGATGATCGCCGCGACCATGACCGGCATCAGCCAGCGGCTGGGCTGGGGCGTTGCCCGCCAGCCCAGACCCGGCAACAGGCGGCCGAGATCCCAGAGAAGCGTGTCGCCGAAGCAGACCGGACGCAGGTCGGTGTTGGCCGGGACGCTGGTCGCCGCGAGCAGGGCCTCGGCATCGGTCGTGCGGTCCCCGGTCCATCGCCACCGGAGCCAGGCTGCCGACACGAGGCGCGTATCCGGCGCGGCGCGTTCGAATCGGGCGACGAGGCGCTCGATGTCGCGGTCGAGGCGCTCGTTGCCGGCGAGCAGGATGGTGGCCTCTCCGGGCAGGACCTGGACGTCGGCGAAGACCTCGCGCAGGGCGCGGACGACCGAGGCGACGCGTCTGGCCTGCCGCGGCGTCCACATGTTCTCGCTGGTGTGCAGGCGCAGGGCGAGGACGCCCCGGTCCGTGAGTCGCGCGGCGCAGAGGGCGGCGAATCGGCGGGTCCAGAAGCGGTTGGCGCGGGCGGTGACGGGGTCGGGCAGGGCCGACAGGATCAGTTCGAAACGGTCGCGGCCGGCGGGGAGCCATGCGCGCGGGTCGGCCAGGACGAGGCCGTCGGGCGGCGTGTGATTCCCGCGGTGGCGGGCGACGAGGCGGACCAGGCCGGGATCTGGTTCGACCTGGACGATCGCCGTCGGATGATACGGCGCCAGCAGGGAGGCCACATCCTCAAGCCAGCCGCCGAGCACGAGAATGCGGCCGACCGTGTCGCGCTGGGTGGCGGCCAGGTGAACGAGCACCTCGCCGCCGGGATCCTCGCCGGCGTGGATCAGGGCGTCGTCCTGGAAGACGGCGAGGCGACCCTGGTCGAGGTCCAGGGTGAGCCGGCCGTGGGGCGTGTCGCGGGTCGCGAGCAGGTCCGGGTGGGCCCAGCCGGTCAGGGCGTGGTCCAGCGGACCGGCCAGCACCATCGCGGCCAGCAGCGGGGTCGTCATGACGAGCGCGGGCCAACGATGCGACCGCGCCGTTGCGGCGACGGCGCCGAGCATGGCCGCGCTCGCCAGCGAGGCGCCCAGCAGCCCCGGTGCGCCGACGGCCGGCATCAGACTGGCCACGCCGCCGCCGATCGCCGCCCCGAGGCATTCCAGACCGTAGGCGCGTCCGCCGGCGCCGGCGGTGTCGGCATCCGGTCGGCGGGCGGCGGCGAGTCGGAAGAGCGTGCCGGCCAGGGCTCCGGTTGGCGCCAGCACGACGACCGTGGCGAGCAGGAGCCGATCCACGCCCGGATCGGCACCGGGAGCGAGGCCGAGCAACGGGCGCAGACCGCGCGCCAGCACGAGTGCCGCCGGCGCTGTCGCCGCGAAGAGCATGCCCGCCGAGGGCAGCGCGACCGTCCTTCCGCGCGTCCATGCCGCGCCGACCGCGCCTGCGATCAGCCACATCGCCAGGCCCAGCACGTAGGCGATCTCGCTCCCGTAGAACGTCACGCCGATCTCGCGCAGAAGGACGACTTGCGCGAGCAGCGAGGCGAAACCCACGAGGATCAGCAGCATGAAGGGTCAGTCCTCCCCGAAGACCTGGGCCTGGAACGTCAGGAGCGCGCACTCGGGCCGGCGCCAGGCGAGGCCCGGCAATCCGGCCTTGCGACTGAGTCGGGTCAACAGCGTGTCGCGGTCCCAGCCCTGCTCGGTCGCGACCTGCGGCAGGAACACCGCCTGGCGACCTTCCAGGCGCATGATCACGCCGTCGACGCCGACGCGGACGGTCTCGGGGCCGGCCACGCGCCGCGCCGGAGTCAGGACCGAGATCTCCAGGTGCAGCGAGGGCATCTCCCGCGCACCGACCGGCGTGAACCGGCGATCTCCGATGGCGGCCTGGATGGCCATGGCGCCGACGACCTCGGCCAGCGGACGGTCCTCGGCCATGTGGCCGATGCAGCCGCGCAGGTGACCGCGCGCGTCGGTGAGCGTGACGAAGGCGCCCTGGCGGGCGGACAGGCGCGGGCCGTGGCCGCGGGCCAGCGGCGCGGTGCCGGTGTCGAGGAACTGCTCGACGGTGCGGCGGGCCAGCGTCAGCAACGCGGCCTGCTCGGCGCGGTCGAGCGGTCGATCGGCCTGCGCGGGCGCGGGGGCGGCCAGGGCTTCGGTGTCGCGGCCGGGCGTGTCGCTGCGGCTGACCAGCAGCGCGCCGTAGCCGACCACGCGGCCGGATTCGCCGAGGGCCGTCTCGCCGCTGTGGACGCGGTCGAGCACCACGGCATGGTTGGCGCCGAGACCGCGCGCGGCGTGCAGCATGACCAGGAGCGCGCCCTCGCCGCAGGCGCAGGTGTCGAGGCCGGGCAGGACGCGGGCCTCGAGGTCGGCGATGGTGCGGATGATCCGGTCCGGGTCCAGGGTGGCCGCTGCGGCGAGCACCGCGGTGTCGACCTCGACGGCTGTCGAGGCGTCGGGGTAGTGCGAGAGGTCGCTGCTGGCGACGATCACCGCGCGGCGGTCGCCGAGCACGCGCGCCAGCAGTTCGCCGAGACGGCGGCAGGTGTCGGGATGGTGGGTGCCGACGATCAGCGGCAGGATGCGGGCCCGCGGCAGCACGGTCTGGACGAAGGGCACCTGTACCTCGACCGAATGTTCCCGGCGGTGGCAAGTGGGGCGGACGGTCATCAGGTCGTCGTCGGCGGCGAGCAGGGCGGCGGCCAGGTCGCGCGCCACCGGGGCGGTGCCCAGCGGCGTGCGATAGCCGGGGCCGTCGTAGACGGAGGCGCCGCGCCAGGGCGCGACCGTGTGGTTGGTGCCCAGAATCACCACGACCTCGATGTCGCGGCCCTGGACCTGGCGCCAGGCGTCGGCGGCGGTCTGGCCGCTGAAGACGTAGCCGGCGTGGGGTGCGAGCAGGCCCACCGGACGGCCCGGCCGCTGCGGGACGGCGTCGTCCAGCAGCGCGGCGATGCCGGCGGCGAGACGGGCGGGGTCGGCGTCGTAGAAGCGGCCGGCCACGGCCGGCGCGCGCACGCCGAGGCCGTCCGAACCACCGGTCGCCGGTCCCGCGAGCGCGAGCGCGAGCGCGAGGCAGGCCAGGCTGATCGATGCAACGCGATTGGTCATGACCAGATCCCCTTGATGACGGCGCCGCAGTGTTTGCAGCGGCCGTTTTCGATGTCGACCCGCTCGACGAAGAATCCCTTCCGCGTGACGATCTCGGCGCCGCAACCCGGGCAGTAGGTCTGGTTGCCCGGATGACCGGGAACGTTGCCGACGTACGGGAACCGGAGCCCGACGTCCAGCGCGGTCTCCCGCGCGCGCTCGAGCGTGGCGACGGGCGTGGGCGGCAGGTTGCGCAGGCGGTAGTCGGGGTGGAAGCGGGTGAAGTGGAGCGGCGTGTCGGGCCCGGCGTGGTCGCGGACCCAGGCTGAGAGGTCGTGCAGGTCGCCGGCGTCGTCGTTGAGCGTGGGCACGACGAGGTTGACCAGCTCGAGGTGCGTGTCC